>JAKMFY010000260.1 GCA_022425185.1 Candidatus Poseidoniaceae archaeon
AGTCTGAGATGAGCGTGAAAGAGGATTGAGATCGACGACGATGACGGTTTTATCCATCGCCACCAATGCTTGACAACGATCTCCATCCTCGAGAGGGACGAGGAGAACATCGGATTGGAGAATACCCTTCGATTCGCATTTTGCTCTTGGCCCCTTCAATCCTGGAATCTCAGCATCAGGATTTGCACCAAGAATTTCAACATTCAACCCCAACCGATTATTCCGTTCGTCCAAATCAGATAAGAGAGCTGTCATACGTTCAGGCGTTCTGTAAAAGATGTTGACTTCAACAGGGCAATCGAGTAAATGAGCTAACTGAAGCATTTCGTCACCGGCTAGTGCGACAACATTTCCGTTAACAGAAAGAACAGGATGTTCTGCTTCTTTCAAACAACGAAGTGCAATCTTCGTAGCAAAATCAGCGCTTGAAATGGTCCGTTCTCCAATGAGATAATCGTAGGCTTCACCACGCCCATGAGCGATTAAAGCAGAATCTGCAAGCATGCCCTTTTCCGCTGCAACTTCAAGACGATGACGCATGAGTAACGAACGGTAACGTGGATGGCTTGGATCAGCGGCATGTTCCATGTGTCCACCTCAGTCATGGTCAATGAGCATACTCATGTCCATTGGAGAAACACCACGATTGACTGCACTTGTTGATAGTACATCGACTCCGCATTCTCTCCATTCTTCTAAGTCCCTGAAGACAATGTTTCCACTCGCTTCAAGAACGACAGCATCGCGTAAGTCCATTTCAATCATTTCAGCAACCATTTCCTTGCAACGTTCTGGGCCGAAGTTGTCCAGCATGAGGACAAGAGGAGGGGCTTCATTCTCGCCTGTTCTCTGCTTCCATGTTGTTGCAGCAACAATCGCTTCTTTCTCGTTAGTAACTTCAAGTTCAAGGAAAGCCCCACACTCTTCTAGATTCGCCTCTGTAAGGACTGAAACGATAGCGGGTAATGATTCACTTCCAAGCGAAGCAAGATCATTTTCCTTGACCATTTTTGCATCGTCTTTGTTGAGTCGGTGGGTAAGTCCCCCGCCAAGATGAACCGCCCATTTGTCCAATAGGCCCCAGATAGTTTTCCGAGTTGCGGCGACTTGCCCAGATGCGATTTGAGCCCACTTTGCAGACTCAGTCGCAATGCCTGATAGTTGACCAAGAATATTCAACACCGAACGTTCCATTCTCAGAAGCGATTCAGTATCGCCATGAAGTTCAACAATCGTATCGTCCTCACTGACCCGCCTGCCATCACCAGCGCGCCATGTAGCATTGAGGCCAGGAGCCCAAATTTGCAACATGTAATCTACAACGGCAGCTCCGGCAACAGTTCCTGTAGATCGTGCCACGATTCTGGCAGTTTTCTTATCGCCAAAACCCATCAACGGACCATCGATACCGTCATCACCAAGAACAGCAGTAACCCAACGGTCCATGCTTCCAGTGAGTAATCTGCTCGGTCCATCTTCAGCAGTCCACAATAGGTGGCCACGGTCATGAGGCAGGGATGCGCGCTCGCCCATGACCAGCGCTAGGCATCGAAGAACTTCAAGCAACCTGTTTACCCGCGAGGGATTGATGAGGGGGAAAGCATGGCAAAGACATGGCCAGAGTCATCGTCATCGGCGCAGGACTCGCAGGTCTTGCAACTGCGATGGAAGCCTCTGTCCGCGGCCATCACGTTGTGGTTCTCGATCAACGTTCGACTATTGGAGGGCGTGCATCAAGCGAACTTCGAGATGAATTTCCAATAGGCTTCGGACCTCATTTCTTACTAAAGAAAGGACCACTCCATCGTTTGGTGATGAAGATTAGTCGAATGAAACCATCAACTCTTCCATTACGCCCTCATAGAATTGAACTTCTTGGGCAAGGGATGATGCAACCGCGTTCGCCGATGATTGATGCTGTGCTGTATCGAAGAGCAGTTCGGAAATACGAAATGGCTCATCCATCCATTCGGGCTGCAGAGCAATTTGCATCTTGGGGAATGGGGAGTGAACTTCGAAGCAAAGCCCTTCTTCGAAGTAAATTACTTGGATTAAAAGAAGGTTGGTCCGGATTAATTGGACGTCTTGCCGTAACGCTTGATGAAGTAGGCGTCCCCATTGAAACAGGCGCGAAGGTAACGCAAGTTGAGAGGAATAAAGTCCACCTTTCTGATGGTCGCCACATCGAGACCGATGTGATTGTACTCGCTTGTGGTTACAGAAGAACAAAACAACTTCTCCCCAATATTCCGGATTGTGAATCATTGAAAGCCTCAACAATTGATGTTGCACTCGACTCAACTCCCTTGGGAGATAGGCAAGCCATCCTTGATGTCAAGAACTCAATAGGATTATTCGATATGAAACAAATTCATCCCGGCATATCAGTTTCTGGATCTCTTCTCTCCGCAATATGTTTTTCAGATAAATCGAAGGAGCAACGTATGGAAATGTTGGACCACTTTCTCGATGAGCGAGCCCCAGGTTGGAGATCACACATTCTTCATGAACGAAGACAAGAACAGGTCACTGTAGCGGTTCTAGGCAATCGTCCTTCACACGACAGCGTTGTCAAAAGAGGGATTCTACTCGCTGGTGCTTGGGTTGAAAGCGAACATATTCTCTCGGACGGAGCAGTTGCATCTGCTCGTCTTGCAGCAGAATCAATCGCTTCGATTCCACTTCAAAAATGAAAAGCCCAGTCCCTATGGAAGGGTTATGCGCGTCGTTACATGGAATGTCAATGGCCTTCGGGCAGCAATTCGGAAAGGGATTGATGGATGGTTTGAATCCGTTGATGCAGAGATATGGATGCTTCAGGAAACTCGGGTACTTGTAGAACAATTTCCGAAAGGTTGGAATTGGCCAAGTACGCACCAAGCTCTTCTTCATCCAGCAGAAAAGAAAGGCTATTCAGGAGTGGCAACGTTGTCAAGTATTGACATGATTGAAGAGCGCCGTGGGATGATTGGTTCGATTGATTCAAACGATTCAGAAGGAAGAATTATTGTAACAAAGCACGGGAATCTGACCTGCATCAATACCTATCTTCCAAGCGGTTCAAACAAAGAAGAACGACAAAATTTCAAGGAACAATGGATGGATGAATGGCGAACATGGTTAGAACCTTATCTTCAACTTAGCACCCCCGTTCTTGTCGTTGGAGATCTAAACATCGCACATACTGAAGACGATATTTGGAACGCTAAGGGAAATGCGAAGTCCAGCGGTTTTCTTCCACAGGAGCGAGAGTGGTTCTCAAACTTACTTGATGATGGTTGGCATGATCTCTTCCGAGAACATGTTGGAGAAGGCGTCAAGCTCTACTCGTGGTGGTCAAATCGAGGCCAAGCCAGAGCAAAAGATCGTGGATGGAGAATTGATTACATGCTTGGAAATGAAGCTCTTATTCCGTTTGTTGAATCGATTCGAATCGATCGTCAAGGCGGCCTTGATATCTCGGACCATGCCCCAGTCATTCTTGATTTAAGTGACCAAGTTACATCCTGAATCCTTCGATGATGTACAGGAACCCGGAACAAACAATTCCACAAAGAATCATTGTTCGTATATGCGTTTTCTTCCATCGAATGAGCCATCGCTTTCCAAGATGAACTCCGATAATTGCACAAAGTACAGATCCACCTATGAGAGGTAAATATTCGACAAGTTCTGCACCATCAGAATAAAGATAAACAGGTAATCGAGAGAGATCAACAATCAATGCCAAGAGCGCAGCGGTTGCTGCATATGCAGACTTATCTGGCAATCGCTTTTGCAGGAACATTGCCCGTAAGGCCCCCTGGTGCCCCGTCAACCCACCCATAAGTCCTGAACCAAATCCACCCCATCGGTCTTCAGCCTCTGGCAATCGATAGGATGTCCATCGTTCAGTTGCTGAAAGAATTGGCAAAAGGACAAGGGCAAATCCAACGACAATGAGCAGAGGTTTCTGATCAATACTCGTGCTCAACGCGGCTCCAATCAATGCGCCCAAGACCATTGCCCAACCATATCGCTTCACAGCAGTTACATCGAGATGAGATTTGAGTAAGACCAATTTCCAGCCGTTGTGCGCTGCGTGTATGACAGCTACTGCAGCAATTGCAAGATGAGGGTCAAGCCACAACAACATGACTGGAGTCAGCATCGTTGCAAGTCCAAAACCTGCTGGAACGGTTAATGCTGCGGCGAGAAGCGTTGCAAACATGACAACGACAACAAGGACAGCATCCATGTTTGACCCAGTAGATACCTCATCATCAATTTGTCTTTTTGATATGGTATCAGACAGGAGGTTATAGCCTTCTCGAGGTAGGTAATGATATGAGTTGGAGAAGAACTACTTCAGGCGAGGGAGCGTTTTCTTCTCTACTTAGAAACGATTCATTGCAGAATGTAGATTCATGGTGGTTCCTTCCATATGATCAACTCAATCTATCGTTTTTTGAAGGTAAGGCATCGTACGGAATCATTCTTATTGAGAGTGAGGAACAAGGCAAAAGAAGACCATATCATAAACAAAAGTTGAGTTTCCTTCTTTCAAATCTTCGTCATTTTGCACTTGAAGCTCAAGCCAAGAATATCCCCGTCCTACATTTTACAACAACCGGGCAATATGATGAAGCGCTAAACGAAATTCTTCAGGAGATCGGTACCATTCACATGTTTAAACCAGCGGAACGAGAACTCAGAATGACGCTTAAGCCCTTGATAGACGAAGGACTCATCAACATACACGAACATCC
>JAKMFY010000159.1 GCA_022425185.1 Candidatus Poseidoniaceae archaeon
GTAATACAGCACTGCGAGCGATGTGCTCAGACAATGAAGAGAGCCTGGCTCTTTTAATCGCTGACTCTGATGGAAAGATATGGTCTTATGACGGAAATTCTGAGACTCAGCTTTTGTTTGAAACAAAAAGATCAATATCTTCAATTCGAAGCGAACGAAATATAATCCGTATCCAGTCAGGATGGGAACAATGCACATTTGAACGAGATGGTCAATTACAGAACTCTCATGATGCCTCTACTTCATTCGGAGAGAACACGATGCTTCGTAGGATAAGAGAAAGGAAGAAACTCGATGAACAACGAGAACGAGCAGAATCACAAGTTCGTTTGATGGCAGGAATCTAATCTTCAGTTTGCTCTTTCTCGACACGGTTCCAAGAAGGAACTGGATCTCGCCATAACGATGTTGGGGCTGCTCGAGGCCATGCCCTTGGAGAAACCCCATCATTGGCGGCAATGCTTTCCAACGC
Source organism: Candidatus Poseidoniaceae archaeon (assembly GCA_022425185.1). Lineage (GTDB taxonomy): Archaea > Thermoplasmatota > Poseidoniia > Poseidoniales > Poseidoniaceae > MGIIa-L2. Next base: position 473 of record JAKMFY010000159.1, read on the forward strand.
TTGGCAATGATGTTCGATTGTAGTGGAAATATGTTCTCGGCCCTGTAGAATAGGTCCATGCATCGGAACGAGTTTCTCGGCATGAAGTGCTTGAATTCGCCTTAAACTTTCAATTGCTTGAATGAGATTACCCGTCGGTACGTCCCAACGAAGAGGTCGATCCGCTCTAGGGAGTAATGCGCCTGCTATGACTGTCTTTGCAGAGGGGATGTGTATTGAGATGTTATCGGAACTTGGGCCTGGAGTTTCAAGTAATTCAATGATTGAATCATCCAACCGAATGGTTTCTGAAAAATCGATTGGTTCAGTATACACAACAGGCATATCGGAATCATATCGATTTGCCCAAGTGGTGAAAAAATCACCACTCTGAAGCGACATTTGAGCCGCTTCGTGAATAAATACTGGCACTTCAAATGATTCTGAAAGGGCCTTTGAACCCCCACTAAATGGATATCGCCTTGAAGTAAGAATGATTTTGTCAAGGGAAATCGATTCGCCAAGTTGGCCACGAATTCGCTCTTCCTGTAACAATTGATACCAAGCTGTCCCAGAATCAATGAGCAGAGCGGATTCCTCGCCAATGAGGAGAGTTGCATTTGCATCATGATGAATGCCAGGCAATCTCACAATGCGCATAACACTCGGATGGACTGATAGGGTTTCAAAGATGGCATCATCAATTGTCAGATTGGGTGGTTGCGATTAAATAGAGGAAGTGGGTCGCCATGACATGGCTAGATTCCCTGAAGCAGAAGAGCGCTTGCTTCGCGTTAAGATTTGCATGAAGTGTAATGCACGCAATGCTTGGAGAGCCACACGCTGTAGAAAGTGTAACTACAAAGGACTCCGCGCTAAGAATATGGAACGCAAGGGCGTTTGATCTCAAGGTAATAGCACTGGTATTACCAGTGCCATTGGATCACCAAATAACCACAACGGCAATATCGCTGGCCATAAGAAAAGTAACAAGGGTAGTTTCAAACTTACCCATGCGTTTTCAACGCCCTCATTTTTCAGCCTTTCAACGTGAGATTGAACCTCTTCAGTCGTAGGAGATTGACGTGGTGCTCTTCTTCGATGATAAATTTTCAAATCTCCATTTGGCAACTCCATTGTATCTGTGAGAAGCCAGGCCTGTCTGTCTTGGACTGTATCGATCGGGACTGATAGAGCAATCCAAGCCATAGACAAATCCCCAAATGAACGAATATTTCCTGACACTAGATTTCGAATGATTAAGATGAAAGGGATAAGTAAGAAGAATAATCCACCCCATATCAGTAAACTCAGCGATGGGGGAAGATGAAGAATCACTTCTTCCATGTACACATCTGAATGTATAGGAAGTTCACCCCATGAAGGGAATAGGAGAGTTACCCACATGAGTGCCTTTGCATCTGCACCACCGTGAATGAAGCGCAATCTCCACCCCAAATCAATCACAAAGAGAACGAACAGTGCTCCTATGTAGGACCACCAAAGTGCTGCATCTCCAGTTACATCTCCTAAGAGAACATCCAAAGGATGGCTCGATGAGAATTGAACGGCACCTGCGATCAAACCGATAATGGAAATGAAATACCAAAAAAGAACCGTTTGGTCGATTCGATTACCAGCTTTCGCATCCTTCATTGTCGGCCGACCTATCACCGAACCACTCGCATAAGCTATGACGGCAGAGGCAGTCAACCATATGCTCCAATGGGCTCCTTGGATCAACAAATCAAGCGACCAAATGAAGATGACTGGTTTTGTCCAAACAATCCAATGGTCATTCGAAACTCTTCGTTCTTTGTGATCGAACCATGCAGCCCACCCCATACAAATGATGAGAACGGCCAGTCTTGTCCAACCGAGAATGAGGTCTGAATCGACATCCATTGTATTGTCCATGTCGCCAATGAACTTAAAGACGGCCCACAACAAGACAAGAGTAGAGCGGTTTTCCGTGGAGATGGCATTATGGACGTAGAAACTCGACTACAGCAAGTTGCAACCGTCATCAACCAAATCGATGATCCAAAGGTACCAAGGAATATTCGCAAACAAGCGAAAGAGACATGTGAAAACTGGTTATTGAACAAAGGGAAGAAACTCGATGTTCGTATTGCTATGTCTCAATCTAAACTAGAAGAGTTGTATGAAGATCCAAATATTCCACCGGAATTTGGAACACTTATTCTTATGATCAACACAGAACTTGAGAAGATTCTAACAGAAATTCTCTGATTACTCTTCTTCATCAAGAGCGCCTTTAATTCGCTCAAGAATGATGCGATGATTCTTTGTTAATCTTCCTGAATCGATGTTCAAACTGTTCAATTGAAGTCCGTAACTGTCATCTGAAAACATATCTGTTGCAGCCTCAACAAACGTGAATTGCTCAGGCGTAATTCGATTTCTTCGGAGGCTACGCTCTATTGCGTGCTTTGCGCCGACTCGAGCCATTTCTCTATCGCTAAGCCCCAAAACGCGTTGTAGTTCTTCAAGAGACCGACTCTCATGATTCGAGATTCGGCCATCTTTCATTGCCTCTTTCCAAGCTTCATCAATTGATGGAGCTCGCTCAGACAAAAGAATCGCTATCGGTCTTGTTGGTTCAATATTTTCAAGAACAATCTTGATGATGACAGTAAACGGTATGGCAAGGATCATGCCCATAATGCCCCAAACCCAGAAAGAGAAGGCGGTAACAAGGAGCAACAATACTGGGGAGAGGTCCAGAGCTCGACCTGCCCATTTTGTTTCGATTATGTTTCCCCAAACTTGTTGATTAACCAACAATAATACTGTCATTAGAATAAGAGAAAAGGCCGATGGTGCGACAATGATTCCCAGGATAATCGGAGGAATTGTTGCAATAAGGGATCCAATGTAAGGAACATAGTTGAAAATGAATGTGAGTAGAGCCCACGTGAACCACAAATCTATATTGAAACTCCATAGAATAATTGCCGTGATTATTGCGGTACCGATACCGACACCTGTCTTGACAACAACGTAGGTATTGATGCTCTCTTGGATCTGAATTTGAACATCCTGTACCTTACCTGAGACGCCACCCGGCCAAGCTCTTTCGATTCTTCCCGGAAGCAAATTTGCCTCGAAGATAATGAAAATCAAGAAGAATGAAACAGTAAGACTCGTTGCAAATAGGCCACCAACACCAGCTACCATATCACCAATCAAATCCGAAACTTGAGAATCTTTCGACAAGAGACCCATTTCAGCCAAATCTTCAGACAAGGTACCGTTCGTCGAATTCAAAGATTCACTGATTGAAGCGCCTACAACTGGAGCTGACTTTATTTTCTGCCACCTCTTGTTGAGTTTACTGTTGTAGTCCTCAATCTTTTCTTCATCATTCGTTAAATCACTGGCTTGATCATAAGCAACATAACCAGCAGATACGATGACTAATAGCATCAGCATGACCATTGTGAGATACGATAATCCTAGAGGAAAACCATTTTTTGAAAGGTAATCTGAACCTGGCTTTAGAACAAAATAAATTCCTAAAGCGATGAAGAATGGTTGCAGAACTCCCTCGAGTTCAATCATCCATATCGTGAGCACTGTCAGTAAAATAACTGCAAATGTCAGGCCACCAAGTCGACGATGAAACGTATTGTTATCAAAGACCGATAGTGTATCGTCCATGCATGGCTCTCGACCGTTACACGTTTCAATTTAACGTGAGGCAACTTATTCCTCTGATTGAATCCATGAAGGTTTGAACGATATACGTAACGATAAGAGGAACGCACAAAGCATCATGACGCCACAAAGATGGAATGCGGTATGATAATCTAGGAAACCAGTGGTTCCTACGGTCTTTGTCCAAACAAAGCCTCCTGTCAGTGGACCGAGGATACGTGCAAAGGAAGAAAGAGATTCTTGAGCACCCATGACTGCGCCTAACTCATATCCTTCTTGACGAGAAATTGCCGTGAGTAATGTACTCGAGGAAGGTTGGAAAAGACCGTTACCAATCGCTATACAGCCGGTGATTGGGAAAAGCCACAGCCACACATGTTCTGCATCTGAATAAGGAACCATAACAAGACCTATTCCTGCTAAAACGGTTCCAAGTCGGAGAACAAAGACACTCCCATACTTGCGGGACAAGGGCCCAATTAAGCCTCCTTGGGTAATAATTCCAAGCACCCCTATGATTGCAAAGATTCTTCCATTATCTGCCTCACTAAACCCTAACCCACCAGATGCAGGATCCATTTGTGTGTAAAGTATGAATACAGCGTGCATAATCGTAAACCCAAACATAAACAGGAAGGTCACCCACATGATAGAACTGATTTGCTTGGTACCAATCATTGCCTTAACGTTGGTAAATGAATTCTTCATGGTCACACCCCAAGAACGTGATTTATCGACTGTGCGTCGATTTTCAGGTAAGGACTCGGGGAGTGATTTGAATGCGAAAAGCAGAGATATGATCGATAGAACGCTTGCTAAAACACAAGGTAACAAGTACGGATATGTATCGAAAATTGTATCTTTAAACAAATCCCAACGTTCTGCAGGTGCTGATAGTTCTCCGCCAAGGAATGGACCTATCGTAAATCCAAGACCAAACGCAGCACCAATCAAACCCATTCGTGTTGCAAGTTGCTGAGGAGAACTCACGTCTCCAATGTATGCTCGAGCTACTGCAATATTTCCGTTGAATACACCAGCGAGAAAGCGGGCTATGAGAGCCATGACCAGAGTATTAGCAAGACCAAACATTGTGAAAAAGACAGTATTACCAACCAGACCAATCATGAGGACTGGCCTTCGTCCAATACGATCAGAGAGCGCCCCCCATATTGGTGAAAACAAGAACTGAGCGGCAGAATACGAAGTCATCAAGAGACCAACCCAAATACCGATTGAGGAAGCGTCTTGTTCACCTGCTAAATCCTCAACAAGATAGGTCAGAAACGGTATGACGATTCCAAACCCAATCATATCGATCATGGTTACAAGGAAGAGAACAAACAAAGCGCCTTTGCTCGCATCAATGCGATTGGTTGGCCCTCCTTGTTCATCCATATTCTAGGCGAGGAAACCCTACCTATCAATTCGATGATATGACCCTGCGTCTAAATCGAAGTTGTTGCGCCTGACATATCAGGTGTCAAACGGTCAATTACTGCACCCAATCTGTCGACAAGGCTTTGTTTCTGATCGTGAGTAATCAATGCATGTTCCATGACTTCATCGAGTGTATCTACTGCAATAACTTCCACATTTCCTTCGAATTGTTCATCCAATAGAACGTCTTGGAGATTTGAACGTGGAATAACTACGGTCTTGACCCCTGAACGAGCAGCAGCTTCAATTTTCGCAGTTACACCACCAATCGGTAACACTTCTCCACGTACAGAGAGGGAACCTGTCATGGCTAAATCCTGACGAATTGGTATTGATTCGAGTGCTGATATGATCGCTGTTGCAATCGTAATCGAAGCAGAATCTCCATCAACACCGTGAGTATCTACGAACTGAATGTGGATATCATAATCCGAAACATCTTTTCCAGTTAATTTCTTGATCACAGCACTAACGTTGGTTACACTCTCCTTAGCGAGGTCACTCAAACCGCCAGTTGCGTGAATCTTTCCACCACCGCCTTGTGATGGAGTTACCAAAGCCTCAACCGGAAGCATAATTCCGGAGAAGTCAGAAAGTCCAGAGTTCGCTCCGAGAACGGCTAGACCGTTCACTCTCCCAATTCTGTTTCCAGAATTGACAATGAGGGCGTAATCTTGTCTGCGTTCAATCATCCGATCAGCAACTTGTTGCTCAAGTGGTTTAGCGATTGAACGAGCTGCAAGGACATGGGCATCAGTAACGTACGGAGCCCCATCTTCTGCTGCTAAATCACCAGCTATTCTGACAAGTCCACCAAGTTCACGCAATCGAAGTGAGAGTTTACCTCGTCGACCTGCACGGCGTTGGGCTTCTCGAAGAATCAACGCAACCCCTGTCTTATCGAAGTGAGGGATTTCCCTCGAACTACCGATGTCTCTTCGAACTTCTTGAGCAATAAACCGAATCAAACGCTTTCTGTTACGGTTTGTATCAGGCATTTCAGAATTTACGTAGACTTCATATCCATATCCACGGATACGGCTACGAAGAGCTGGGTGCATGCCTTGGATTGCATCAAGGTTACCTGCTGCGATGAGGATGAAGTCACAAGGAACTGGTTCAGTCTTTGTTAGTGCACCTGAAGAGCGTTCACTGCGTCCAGAAATTGGGAATGCACGCTCTTGCATTGCTGTAAGGAGGGCTTGTTGCTCTTCCAATCGGAGAAGGTTAATCTCGTCGATGTAGAGTACGCCTTTGTTTGCTCGATGAATCGCCCCTGGTTCAACACGGTCGTGGGCAGGCGTTTCCATTCCACCTGATTGGAAAGGATCGTGACGAACATCACCCAGGAGTGAACCTGAAAGAGTTGCAGTTGCATCAACGAATGGTGGGCGCTCATCAGCATCGTGTTTGACGAGAACCTTAGGAATTCTACCTTCATCACCGGAACCAAGACGGCTACGAATGAACATATATCCGAACATAAGCAAGAACATACCGAAGAGTAGAGTGAGAATATCCCCTGTTGGTATTGCTACGATAATGAGTAGAAACGCAACTGCTCCGAATCCGATAAGAAGCATACGCTGTGCTTTCTCTTTCTGTTCACGGATGGCTTCCTTCTGTACGCGTACAATGCGATCGCCCCTACCAGCAGGTACTGAGCGTACACGAGGTTCGTTTTCATCATCCTCATTTGGATAAACAAGGACATCTTCGAGAGCGTCCCTTGGAAGCAAGTCGGTCATTGAGCGAGCGAGCATGGATTTCCCGGTACCAGGGTCACCAATCATTAGCATGTGACGGCGTTGTTCAGCAGCCTTTCGGATAACGACTGAACCTGCTTCTTGTCCTATGACTTGATCGACCAAGCGATCAGGGATAGGTACATCTTCAGTCGTTTCAAAGCTAACTGAGTCTATCCATTTATCGACGCTTAATTGAACAACTTCATCCGTTCCGTTCGAAGGCTCCGGAGCCCAGATAGTGACCGTTTCAGATTCCTCTTCAGTAACGTCCTCAATAGGAATATCGCCATCTGCCATGATGTTTCCTCACCTTCATCCCCTTTAGGACTTTAGCATCGACCATAGATACCAAGAGGACTCAATTTTGCATTGTGTCGAGGTATTGCTGACCGTAATATTGCCATTGCTCCATGGTCCATCC
>JAKMFY010000178.1 GCA_022425185.1 Candidatus Poseidoniaceae archaeon
GTCAAGGACAGGGTCAAGGACAGGGTCAAGGACAGGGTCAAGGACAGGGTCAAGGACAGGGTCAAGGACAAGGTCAAGGTCAGGGACAACAACAAGGTCAGCAAGGTCAGCAAGGACAGCAAGGTCAGCAAGGACAGCAAGGGCAACAGCAAGACAATGGGCAAGGACAGCAGCAACAAGGTGGAGACCAAGGAGGCCAACAAGGTCAACAAGATAGTCAAGACCAAAACGGTCAGAACCAAAACGGTCAGAACCAACAGCAGCAAGGACAAACCCAGAACGGTCAGCAAGGTCAACAAGGCCAGCAAACCGATCAACAGCAAGGCCAGCAACTTGACAACCAAGACCAAAACGGCGAAAACGACAACGATGGAGACGGCATCCCTGATGACCTCGACAACGATGACGACAACGACGGATTGGTTGACGACCTCGACGACAACCCGCAAGATCACGACAACGACGGAATTGACGACGCTGAAGACAGCGACGATGATGGCGATGGAATCGATGACGATGAAGAAGTGAACGACAATGATCCTAACACGAACATTTACGATCACGACAACGATGGAATCAGCGATGCTGTTGACCTCGATATCGACAACGATGGAATCGACAACAGAAATGACGTTGCTGAAGACGGTACCGATCTATCCCGTGACCACGATAACGATGGCATGGACGATGGAGTAGACGACGATGACGACAACGACAACATTCTTGATGTCGATGAAGCAGACGGCGACTTCGGTAACTACCGCTACGATCACGACAACGATGGAATCTGGGATCTCAGTGCCACCGATGCCGATAACGACGGTCTTTAAGACTGGTTTGAAATCAACGATGGCAACGATCTCACAGGTCAATTTGACCACGACAACGACGCTATCGACGACCACGTCGATGACGACGATGATGGCGATGGAATCCTCGATTCCCTCGAAGCTTGAATACGTTGAACGGATTTATGTCGTAACTCCAATGCAACTTGTATTGGACGGCCGGGTCTCAGGGGAGTCAGCTCCCCTGAGGCTCCTTTCTTTTTGATATCCTTTTATTCCGGGTGATACTTTTGGCTCCCAACCACCCATTGTTTTGATATACAGTTCTCTGGTCAGCAACCTGTTAAGAGGGGCTTACATGCTGAAAATCCGATACAAAAAGAACTCAGAATCAAACATACTCACATCAGTGATTTTAGTCATGCTCATGGTTATGAGTACGACACTCGCAATGATGATTCCAACAGAATGGGATGAGTCAGAGACAACAGTTGACGTTGAATACAGCCCTATGGAAAGTAGCCCTGCTATGCAATCAATGAATCAAGCAGGTCAAGGTAGTTACGACGGCGTTACAACATTCAATGACGATAATGTCCACCCCTCTCTCAGTGACATTATGTGGGCAGATACCGGCATTGCATCTGGAGTAATCAATGACATTACTGCTGTTGAAGCAATGATGTCTTCGAATAATTTCCTCGTAGAAGAATCTAACCGCGACGATCACGATAACGATGGTATCAGCGATTTGTACGATCTTGATGACGATAACGACGGAATCTATGACCTTCTGGAACGTTTCGACGGTTGTTTCGGAACAGACCCATTCGATCACGATAACGATGGTATCTCTGATGCAGATGACTGGGATGACGATAACGACGGAATTCTCGAAGGACCTCTTGACATCGCCGCTCTTGAAGCCCAAGGACTTGATCCCCTCAATGTTAGTACTCACCGTTACTTGCCTGCTGATACAATTCATCCATGGACTGGTACCCAAGTTGGTGCCTTTTATCTTGCTGACCAGAGCCCATTTGACCACGATAACGATGGCGTAACAGACGAAGACACAGATGGATCTGGGGCAGGACGATTCGATGAAGATGACGATAACGATGGCCGTATTGACCAATTTACATGGCCATGTGATTTCGATAATGACGGCGTAAGAGACTACTTTGACGAGGATGATGATGACGATGGTGTCTTAGACGTTGAAGATTCAAACCCGTATGATGCAACCATTACAACATCCCACACTCAAGCAGGCAATCTTTTCGCAGCCCCAACAGTATGGGACTTCATTGATTACCGCGACTACTCTGGTGGCGTGAACTACGTTACATGGGAAGCTGCAAGAGTAGATGCAAACGACGAGTTTGATTATGCGGGCGGAACAACTGGTGACGGTGCAGCAGGTACGCCCTCATTCACAGACATCATCGACGGAGATCTTGACGGCGACGGAATTCCAAACTTCATCGATCCCGATAACGACAATGATGGAACTCCTGACTCAGCAGATACTGACGACGATAACGATCTTATTCTCGACATGTTTGACCCAGACGACGACAACGACGGGATTCCAGATGTTTGTGTGAACGTTGATTTCAACAACGATGGCCTAAGCGATTATACTTGGACGGACAGGTCACCTTACGAAACACCTGGTGGAAACACCGATGGTAAAGCTGGAGTAGATTGTGAACTTGATTATGATCAGGACCTTGACGATGATCGCCTTCGTCCATTCGACCAAAATTACAACGCGGTCTATGATTGGCTCGACCCAGATATGGGTGGTACGACATCACCTGATAATCTTGGAAACGTATTGGTAAGTGGAGACGCTACAAACTTTGAGTACGATACAGACGACGACAATATCGATAACGAGAATGACAGTTTCCCTCTCGACAAGGCATCAGACGTTATTGCTTGGAACTGTCCAACAGCAGCCAATCCAAACCCAACTAATCCAGATCCACGATGTCAAACACGCCGTGCATCTTTCTCCCAATTCAATGACTGGGACGGCGATGGTATACTCAACTGGGAAGACGTTGATGATGATAATGACGGAATTATCGATATGCTCGATATTGATTGGGACTGCGATCTTGACAATGATGGAGACCTTCACGCTATCAACGGTGCATTGTATCGGGATGACGGACCAAACTCGGTGGATTCAGATATCGACGGAGACGGCTTAGAAAATGACATTGACTGGGATGATGACAATGACGGCCTTTCTGATTTGTTTGACCCAGATGATGGCAACTGTGGCTTGGTTGATTCAGATCTCAGTGATGCTTTCCAGCAACCAGCATACCCTGTAGGCGACGGGGGCTCTCTCACTGGTGGAGCAGATAACCAAGATTATGCTACAAACGCAGACTCCTATTGGGCTATGGTTTTCCTACACAACCCATTCTCCGAGATGATGCTCGATTACAATGGATATGACGGAACAACTAACCCAGTAACGCCGGGAACAATCCCTGAATTCTACTGGTTCCTCTTCTCCCGCTGGTCTTCTTACAATGGTGGAAACGAATGGGATATCGACAGTGATGGCGACTCTCTTGTCAACGGTCTGGACATTGACCAAGACGGAGACGGACTTCCTGATTGGTGGGATCAAGATGAAGGAAACGACGGAATTCTAGACGTTAACGACGTGAAGATGGGTGGTTCGTTCAACATGACAACATGTGGAATAACTGTAGGAAACCTTGGCCAAGGCTTCGTGTGCGGATATGCCTATGCTATCGCTTACCAAATGCCGCTAAACGGTGTCAATGCCCAATTCGGCCTTCCATATTCAACACGTCCAGATGCAGTCATCGACCAAGGAGCGACTGCTGGTGGAGCCTCTGGCAACTGGTCTTGTACTCCAGGGGCACAAGGTGGCTGCTGGCATTACGACTTCGGTGGAGACGGCAATACAGATTCTGCAATAACCTATCTCCAAATGCAAAACAACCGTGACTCCTTCGTTACATGGATGGGCCTTTCCACAGGTATTTGGCAATGGAACTCAGACAATGGTCCTGAAGCAGATTTCCCTGATGAACTCGGGGCTGACTTACTCCAAAACGATGTTGACGGCGATATTGACGGCGATTTCTACAACAATTCAATCGACCTTGACGATGATTATGACTCAGTTTTCGATTGGTTTGACGTCGATGATGATAACGATGGTGTATGGGATTATTTCGAAATAGATTCAAACGATGATCTTGACGATGACTCAGGCCAAGAAAACGGAAATTTCTTCTCAGGCACAAATTGTGTTGACAACGACGATGACGGTAACGATGCAGACGCCGATGATGATGGCTTCTACCAAGCCGTATGGGATCGTGGTGACATGACCCTTGGCCTCATTCAACCTAAGGTATACGACGTTGACAACGACAACGACGGTGTACCAGACGGAGAAGATGTAGATGATGACAACAACGGAATCCTTGATGTTGACCAAGAACTCATTGCAGGATGTTTCTGGGGCGAGGAACAATCAACATGGGACCACGACAATGATGGAATTGTTAACTGGGCAGATGATGATTGGGATGGTGACGGAATCAGCAACACCGTGGAATTACAAATTTCGTTAACTCAAGCATTCGACCATGATAACGATGGTGACAGAGATGACATCGATGTTGATGATGATCAGGACGGAATGCATGACGAAGACGAGGTTATGTTATGGCCTGAGCGATTCCAACGAAATTCTACAAATCCATGGGATCACGATGATTTCGGCAGTGGTGAAGCACTTGCAAACCCAACAGATCCCTCCACAGGTCCAGACGTAATCGACGAAGATGATGACAATGATACGAGAGCAGACGCAGATTGGGATCATTTGGAAGAAGGCTTCTCATCCGATCCATGTTATGCAGGAGCTCTTTCTTCAGATTGGGACTCCGACAACGACTGTACACTTGATGAAGATGACAAGGCACCTACATTCATCACTCTAGACATGCCAGGGAATCTATGGATGGATGCTCAGAGCCCTGCAATCTTCAGCGGTGTTGTTACATGGGTCAATCCAATTACACTCGCTCAGGAAAATGCAAGCAATATGCCTGTCCAAGTTCATATTGAATGGGCTGCCAACGGAACTACTGCAATCGAGACAACAAATATTCTCACCGGACAAGATGGCCGTTTCTCAGTAGGCCAGTTCCTCTATCCAGAGGACATCGTCGTAGGCGATAGCACGACCTACAAGGTCTATGCTGTTGTAACAGAAATGTTTGCTTTCAACGGTGCTACTTCAGCTGATTATTTGGTTGGTGTTGAGTCGAATATGACCATTGATCCAAGCAGTAACAACTGGGAGTTCTTCAGAAGTGATGAACAACAGTTATGGTTAGAATTTTATTCCTATTACACTGCTGACTATCAGCGTGGAATCTATTCAAATCCGATCCCATATGCTCCAGTAACATTCTCGTTCTATGGCGGACTGTTTGGTAACCTCACAGAGCCGACGAACTTTACCAATTTTGACGGACTTGGCTATCGTGCCAACTCCAACGGATTGACCTCAGTTTCATTCGAACAACTTGGAGGCGCGACTGGTGTTTGGAAGCAAGTACAGTTCAACTCTACGATGGATAACGGAGCAGGTGTAGCACCTGGTGGTCTTGAAGAAATCATCTGGAATAATAACACAAAGGTTCACGATATTGTTCAGGATTCAGCTGGCCTATCAGCTCAGTATGAGCGTGTCAATACGAGTTTGCCAGCAGGTGACTACAGTTATATCGGACGCGTTCAACCTGATCTCGCCACAGAATACCCATTCCCATTCTTACACGGGGATGAGGATGAACCTCGTTCAATGCGTGTTATGCACAGAATGAACATCGCGGGTACAATGACGCTTGAAGGAACACAACCAATTTCATTCTTCGATGCAACAATCAACAACGGCGATGGAACATTCGGTAACTGGAGATACATGTATCACGGCCCTGCACTTACTGCAGCCGGAATTGATTACAACGAAGTGTCAGCTTACAAGGCCTACAGCACACTTTGGGATGGCAATGACGCCTCTCTAACAGGACAAGCAGTCAGCATTATTGATTTCGTTGATGTCAACGCAACACATTGGTTCATCACCCTTGTTAACGGCGGAGATTCAAATCTTCCTCCATGTGGACAAGTTGATCCAAGCGACCCGGATAGCCCAGTACGTTGTGAGATTGTACCAGAAATGGATACAGGCACATCTCTTGGACTCTCAGGTGATGTTTCAAACAGAACTGAAGTTCCCTGGACAATTGATCCAATTGCAGTTCAACTTGACAGAGACCGCAACGGTATCTTTAGCAGTGGTGGAGAAACCCAATTCACTCAAACACCGAAGTGTAAAGATGCACTTGGAAACGACATCCTCATGGTCATTCAAGGTGACATAACAGAATGTGAGACGAAAGGTGGAACAGAAGCAGTATATGATTACAACTTCACCTGGGAAAGCCAATTCGCATCTGGTACTTACGGAATGCGCGTCGACTTTACCAACTCAGCATACTACTTCACAGGTAATTCCTCAAATCTTGCAACCACTGGTGCTTACATTAACGTAACAGTCATCGGTACAACCGACTTCGAATTGACTTCAATTCCACGTTTGTATCGTAACACGAACACGTCAATACAAGCTCGATTGATCGACAATTCACTACAACCTGTCCGAGAAGCACCGGTTAACTATACTTGGTCATTCGACGGTCGAACTGAAACAAGCTATACCGACACAAACGGCTTCTTTGAAATGCCATTCAACATCACTTCAGATGACGACCTAGGCTCATTCACACTGACGTTTGATTATGAAGGGACATCGTTACTCAAACCAAGCAACGCAGTCCAACAGGTATGGGTTGTTTCACGAACCTTCGTTTCAGTAATTTCGACAGACGACAATAGACGCCAGTCTGGAGATTTGTGGGACTTTACGGCTCAAGTGAAAGATGATAACAAGACGTTTGAATACGATTCGGGCGGACGTGATCTTGATGGTACTACTGCACCAAACGGTGGTCTTGTAGACGTTATCTTTGAGGGAACTGACTTCGACAACGTTCAACACCGTCAAGTCATTGCTACACTCTCTCCATCTGCGGGTGTAATTTCGTTACCAGAAACTCAACCAGACAATGCTCATCTTTGTTACTATGATGGAAATGGCGATGGATTCGCTGACCGTGATCTTAACCAGAACGGTGTTCTGGAACGATTGGAAAGTGTTGGTTGTTTGAAGGCGGACATCAGTCCACTGAATCCAATCAATCTCAGGGAAGATCCTGAATCTTTCTTACCAGACGGATTCGGACCAGTCAATGTCATTCTTCGATTCGAAGAATCGTTGCCAAACGAAGGCTGTGAGAGTCTTGATGCAAGTTACCTTGGACTACAAGGGCAATGGGATCCATGTGCGAATGTACCTGGAAACAACCATTTCCGGACGGTTATGACCTACAACGCAAATGGATTTTCTCTTATTGGAAGGACCCTCCTATCGGTTGATGACCAGATTGTTTACACAAGCGAAATTGACCCGGTTACAGGACTTGTTGTTCCTAAGCCAATGGTTGTCACAGGACAGTTGAAAGATGAACTCGGAACCAATCTAACCGACCGTACAATTCGTGTGAGTTATGAGATGGTAAACGGTCAAAGCGGCCCAGTGAATTGTAATGCTGGCGTTACTGACGGCGATGGATTCTACTCTATATCCTGCCCACTTTCCGATGCAACTGCTGGTAAGACGAAGGTTACAGTCTCGTATTCTTCGTATGATAACAACGATGCATTCCGCTACGACAACAAGACAGTTCAAACAGAATTCGATGTATTTTCAAATTCAACACTCGCGATCAACGAAGTTGGGCCATTCAAGTCCAGTGTCGACACATTGACAGTTGATGGAATACCTTACCCAGTTCTTTACTTGAAGGAATCATTCCACGTCGATGCATTGCTCAGCCAGAGTAACGGACGTTCAGTTGGTGGAAAGTGTTTGAACATCTATCTCGACCCTGAAGAAAATATTCGACCGATTGCAACAATTCGCACAAGCGATATTGATGGAACCGCAGAATGGTTTAGTGGAGATCCTCTCCAAAATCCAACACTGCGTGGTGTCGAATTAACCGGTGGTAAGAAAGAAGGATTCAGAACTCTACGAGTTGCCTTTGAGCCTGACTTCAACATCCCTGGTGGTTGTGACAGAGACATAGAGAATGTTCTCAATGGTTCATTCGCTGAACTGGATGTATTGGTTCGTTCTCGCGTCGACATGCGCGTTGAAACGACATGGTACAGAGGCGGCGAAGCTGGTGTTCCAGATGACACGCTCATCCTCGGTGAAGTAGCGTTACTGCGTGACAGAATTGACGTTGCAATCGAGGGTGAAGAGATTCAATTCATTGCTCAATATCGAAACGAAACCGGTGCATGGACAACAATGCCTGGTTTGTTGGATAGTCCTAGTACCAAAACAACAGAACAAGGAATTGCTCGATTTGAGTGGAACTTCAGTGGACGCTCATGCGACGGGTCTGAGTGTACTGGCGAATGGCAAGTCATTGCTGTCTATTCCGGAAGCACTAATTTCCAAGCATCCCAGAACAACATCACTTTCGCTGTAGATTACAAAGAAGGCGTTAGCGAGGAAAAGGCTGGCTTCTTCTCTCCAGAGAATTTGATGGCGTATGGAATTGTCCTGATGGCCTTGCTTGTTGCTAGTGCACTGTACTATCGCCGAGCAATGAGCCGGAGACAAGTACAGTCTCTGCGTGGTATTCTCACAGATACGATGATGCAATTAGAAGCGAGTAACGAATACATCAAGATCATCTTCGATTGTTACAAGAATCTCGTCAAGCACTTCCGTAAGTACGGCTTCATGAAGAAGGTTTACGAAACAACTCGTGAATTCGAAGCAGCAGTTCGTGCAGCGTTCAACATGGTACCTCCGCAACAACTCGACGGTTTCCTCACTATCTTCGAAGAGGCACGTTATTCCGACCATAACATCGGAGTCATGCAACGTGACCAGGCCATTTCAACGCTCGGTGCTATCACCACTTCGATCACCGCCGCTCTTGGCGAGGACTCGTTAGTGAAGCGATACGAAGGCACTGGTTTGTACGATAAGCAAACCAAGGCTGGAGAATTTGTTGCTGCTGATGGAACAACACGTCAAGCAGGAATCGTTGAAGGCGAATCGACCGACTTCAAGATTTGAAGCGTGAACGAACCCCTACAAGGATTGGCTTAGCCAACCTTCAAGGGTGGGATGCGCTCTCAAGTTATCATGGAAGACTGGAAGATACTCATCGACCGAGCTATGCAGCAAGAAACACAGAACACGATTGAAGCACACAAGATATACGGTGATGCAGTACGTTCAGCACTCGCTCAAACCCAAATGCTTCTTGGCGATTTGGAGGCGGCACAAGTCATAGAGGCCTTGTACGGTGCTCTTGTAGCATACTCGCAGCAAGTCATGCTTCGAATGAAAGCGGAAGACCCAGAAGTCGGCGGTGTCGATCATGCATTCCGTGCAGGCCAAGCTTACGGAGTCTCCTGTGTGCTAAACCATCTCATCGATCAATTGACCGACGTGGCTGGAATTACGGCTCTCGGCGCTCTAGATGATATCTCAGATACACTTCATGACGAAATTATCATCCAAGGTCGTGCTGCAGGCTTAACTGTCGAACTCTTGGATGCAAAAGGCGAAATTCTCTTCGATTGAGTCTCTCCTCTCGCGTCGGTGGCTTCATAACCAGCAGGTAGGTCGCGAGAATGCCTCAAAGCATCGAGGGAGTCATATGAGCAAGCCAATACGAAAGACAAACGCAGATTTGATCGAGTTAATCGGTCAACTGAAAGCCCAGTCTCGTGATACAGGTGTTGCACTATGGCGAGATGTTGCTCAGCGCCTCTCTAAGAGCCGCAAAAACTGGGCCCAGCCAAACCTAAGCCGCGTAACTCGTTACGCTCCAGAGGATGCCACCATCCTTGTACCTGGAAAACTGCTTGGATCTGGTGAAGTCACAGGGAACCGCACCATCGCCGCCTACAGTGTCAGCACAAGCGCACGAGCCAAGATTGAAGCCGCTGGTGGGCGAATTCTCACCTACGGTGAATTGATGAACGAAAACCCAAACGGAAACGGGGTGATTATCCTTGGATGAAGCAACAACCTACGTCTTTGACGCAGATGGACTCGTCCTAGGACGTCTCGCATCTACAGTAGCAGATATGCTTCTGAAGGCTGCACGCTCGGACCGTGATGACAAAGTTGTCATCATCAACTCTGAAAAAGCAATTGTTTCGGGAAGTTCAACTTCTGTTCTACAGAACTATCACGATAAGTATGCACTGAACCATGCTCGCAAGGGTCCTTTTTACCCACGTATGCCTGACATGATTCTCAAGCGAACTGTCCGTGGAATGTTACCTTATCAAAGAAAGAGCAGTGGCCGTAGAGCACTACGAAACCTACGTGTAGAAATCGGCTGCCCACACCATCTTACCTCAGGCATGCCAGAAGGCCATGTTGAAGGCGATGACAGTAAGATTCGCAAATCCTTGCCAGAAAGCTATGTCCGCCTCGGCGACATCAGCGCAAGTCTCGGTGCGCCAGCGCACCGATGGACCGGAGGTGACCAATGATGGCACGTAAGAAGAAGTCAGTAGAAAGTTCAGGAAAGAGAAAGACAGCGGTTGCACGAGCATCCGTTAAAGCAGGAAAAGGTCGAGTTCGCGTAAACAGTGAACCTATCGAAATCCTACAACCATCTCTTGCACGCCGTAAGGCAATGGAACCTCTGATCATTGCAGATGCAATGAATCGCCTTTCCAAGGTTGACATCAATCTCACCACTAACGGTGGAGGAATCATGGGCCAAACCGATGCAATTCGAACTGCAATTGCTCGTGGCCTGGTTCACTACAACGGTGGAGCAGAAGGAATCGACGAAGAACTTCGTGACGAGTACCTACGATTTGATCGTAGCCTGCTTGTCAACGATCCTCGTCGTAAGGAAGCAAAGCACCAACTTGGACGTGGTGCTCGCCGTAAGAAGCAAAAGTCCTATCGATGAGGTGATGAAAGATGATAATTCCAATCCGTTGTTTCAGCTGTGGTACCGTAATTGCTCACAAGTGGGAAGCGTTCAATGAAAAACTCGCAGAAGGTGCTAGCATAGGCGACGCACTTGACCATGTAGGTTTCGAACGCTACTGTTGCCGACGTATGTACGTTGGACACATTGATTTGATCGAAGAAATCGTTCCTTTCAGTGCTCAACACAAGTGAAGATATCACGGGCCTGTGGGTTAGCTTGGCCTATACTTGGCGGCTGGGGGCCGTCAGACCCCAGTTCAAATCTGGGCAGGCCCACTCAGTAGATATCCGAAGGTAACACCTGACCGAGCAGCCTTGCATTGATATGGTTCAATCGCTAGCACTTGTTATGCGCTCCCGAGCCGTTGCATTGTTTGTTCTTCTCCTAGCGACCAGTCTCACTCCATTTGTGTCTTCAGATGTAACCATCACAGCTGCTGATGCAACCTGGGATGGACAGAACCATGTTCTCGATGGTAACGTAACAGTTTCTTCCACATCAACTCTTACGATTGAGCCTGGAGCAGTCATTGACACGGGAGATTATTGGATTCAAATCGACGGAACTCTCATCGCTACAGATGTGGAATTCATGTCGAGTATAACGCCGAGCAGTCAAGGTTCAACTGGAGCAGGTTTGTGGCCAGGGATCATCATTTCATCAACAGCTGAAGCGGTACTAACCAATGTTACAATTCGTGGTGCAGAATCTGCATTAGCAGTCCATGGAGACGTTACAATCCATGAAGAAATCCTCATTACAAACAGCTACATTGGTCTTGATATACATCCCACAGGAACGGTAGTAGCGGAAAACGTAACAATGGAAACAATCGATATCCAGGCGGTCCACAACGAGGGTCAATTTACTGTTACAACAGGCGAATTTACGAATGCCGCAACTGGAATTTATTCTTCAAACCAACTTACTGCATCCGATGTCACGTTTAATGAAACTGGTTTCGCCCTTGATATCGTCGCAGGAGATGCTACAATTGTGGGTCTTGGTCTGGATAATGTTAGCGTTGGAATAGGTTCTGATGCTGGGGCGTCAACCACCGTGAGTAGCATTTTTGGACAATACGTCGCCCTATTCATAGACGGTTCAGGTACTGACGATTTGACAGTCTCAGACGCCCTTCTTACCGGAGATCGTTTCCTATGGGGATCGGTTGAGAGTATCTACGTGTCAGAAGTAGATTTCACTCAGCAGGCGCTTGATAGAACAGTAATTGACATACGCTGTACTATCGATTGTATGTTTGATGACGTAACACTCTCTCAAACAGAAATCGGGTTTGACATCGATGGGCCCGGCATAACTGAAATTAAGAACAGCAATATTGAATCAACAAATACCGCTTTACGAGGTTCTGGAGACGGTCTGCTGATTATCGAAGAATCAAATTTCACATCCCAAGGAAAAGTAATGACGTTTTCAGGTCTCGATACCGAGATTACAGATACAAATGCCGAATTAAGTCAAGGAGATGGCCCTGCAGTCAAGGTCTTAGAAGGTCACCATGAATGGAACGAATTTAATGTTGAAAAAGCTTACAGCAGTGCCGATGTTACATCTCAGGGTATCGATGCATGGTACACTTCGATCCAATCGACAACATTAACGACAAACGGATTTTCAACAGGTGCTTTATTCGAAGATAGCACTCTAACTGCGGAAACTGCAACGTTCATCAATGGAAAAGTCACTGGGCTTTATGGAATTCAATCCACATTCACGTTTGAGGATTTGACAACATCTACTCAACAATACGGCGTTCGATTAGGGGATGAATCACATCTCCAAACTTCGATATGGGCCGCAAATCTCCACAATACACCACTTCTTCTCGAAGGAGAATCAACAGCAAACGCTCGTAAATTTACTCCTCAAAACACCGCTCAAGGGTCATCAGACGCAGTAGGCGATGGCACCTTCCTCTACGGAGGACCTATAACGAGCACAATCTCAACAACAGAATATGGCTATCTTTACGAAACATATGTCTCATTCACTGACATCAATAATCAACCTATTCAAGCAGAAGCGTATGCTCATCATTTCCTTTCGACCGGAGATACAAACGGGGTAGCCTCTCTTCCACTTCTATCGACGGGCTCAATGGTCGATGTTCTCTATCAAGGCGCTGGAGTTCGCGCAGAATTAGTTGGTAATCAAGCGGGCCAATCGGTTCAGATCATAACCGTTCCTCAAGGAGATTGGAACCTTCCTTCTTCTTCCACCGTTGTTCTCGGAGCAAAACCTGACGGAAGCCCTCACATGCTAAATGGAAATCTCAACTTTGCAACAAACTCTCAATTGAAACTTATCGATACAACCCTGATCGTGGATTCGTCTTCTTCCGTTGACATGGGTGCGTCAGGCACACTTTCAGGCGACGGAGGAATTCTCAATGCAACCTCGCTCTCACTGAACGTTCAATCAACTTTTACATCCGAAGGAAACGGTCTTGAGATCCAATCACCGGTTCAATGGTCGTGTTCATCTCCACAATCCATTAGCAACGTTCGGTTCACATCAACGCTCTCCATTGGTGCATTATGCGATGTTGAAATGATTGGGGGAGAAGCGAATGAACAGATTACTGTAGGCTCAGGCGGCTCCTTTTCACTTTCATCAACTCTTGAAATCAACGTTCTCGACAAAGGAGTCCCCGTTGAAGGAGCTACAATCATTGTAGATGGCCAAACAGTTTCCACCAACGCACTCGGGGAAGCAATAGCGCAAACAACAGCCCGTTCAGTTGACTCTCAGGGAGATGTTCAAAGCGGGATTAAAACAGTTACAATGCAAATCCAGTCGTTTACTGAGTTCTTTGCTTGGGATACAAAAAGATCGACATCTCACACATTCATGGCCTCTACAGTGCCTACAGGTACAATCAACTCATGGCTCGTTCTTGAGAAATCCTGGAGTCCGTATCGCCTTGAAGGAGACTTAACCATTGCATCCACAACGAAACTTACAGTCAATGACGGCGTTGAACTTCGTATTGCATCTCAGGCAGTCATCGATGTTCAAGGGGTCTTTGAAGCAGGTTCTGCAACCATTTCCTCGACAGGATTTGGAGCACGTTGGGGTGGATTACTTCTTGATGGAATCGTTGGTTCAAGAATTCAACTTTCAGGAACTCAACTCGTCGAAGGCTCACCATTACTCACAGTATCAGGATACGGAGAGATGGTTGCAGAAAACGTGAATTTTGCCCGTTCAGCAGGAGCTGATCCGTTGATTTCAATCAGTTCAGGTGCACAAGGAATAGTTTCAATTTCTAATTCTCATCTTCGAGACGCCGGTTCGATGTGTATTCAATCACAAAGTCCTGACGCGAAAATAGTCCTAGACGGCGTTGAATTTACAGACTGCAACGGCGATGCAGCGTGGATTCGCTTGTCTGATGTTGCATTCAATAACGTAACAATCAATGAAGGGATGGACGATGGTCTTGCTCTAATTGGCGTCACCGGTCATGTAAGTAACCTGAAAACATCATCTTTCGTTGGAGATTCAACAGTTCGACTGGAATCTATCGATGGGGATTTTATTATCGAAGATTCTCAAATATCAGTTGGGTCAGAAGTCGGATTAATTGCCTTCAATTGTGATGATATCATCATCAGAAATCTGGAAATTGCAGGAGCTCCTGGATTAGATATTGACGAAACTTCGGGACAATTAGAGCAAATATATGCTCACGGAAATGGAATAGGGACCGGCGTAACGATTCGACATGGGCAAGCCTCATCGATGATGGTCTCGGACCTTTCGATTACCAATTATTCGGTTGGCTTACGCCTCCACGCACATGATTTTGAAGAACCAGGGGTAGCGTACTTCCACAATCTGTCAATCGATTCATCTGATGCTCTATCCATTGAGTATTACGATGCCCAAATTTCAGATTCTGATTTAGTTGGATCGATTTCAGTAGCAGGAAGCACAATCAACATGATCGATAGTTCAATCGTTGGTACAAAATCAATCTCAGCTGATGGAATCCTTAGTGAATGGAGCACACACTCCTTAAGCGCAATGCTGAATGGGTTCTTTGTCGAAGCAACCTATGTTATTTCAACCGAACTACTCGATCAGCCTAGTACCTATAGCGGACAATTTGTTGATGTAATTCTTCAATATTCCAAGCATACAGAAACACAATCCGAATCGAGTACAAATGCAATGATAGAGACATATTCAGAAATGAGCTTGGTCAACAATTCAGAATTTGAACTTGGAAACAATCTGAACCAACAGGTTACCATCGTCCTCTCGCCAAACGCTGCTCCAATTGCAACTGTAAACGCCCCTTATTCAGGACAACGCTTTATGGAAACTACGCCAATTGAGGTTCGTTACATAGTTTCTGATGATACAACAGAACTCTCAGATATCGTCATGTCTTGGAAAGTCTTTGATGCCCAAGGGCAACTCGTCACTGAAGGGGCGCTCAGCGATACAGGTTCTGCATTCAACGTTACAAACTTAGGGCCAGGGTTGTATGTCTTGCAAGTTATTGCAACGGATGACCTAAATCTCTTCTCCACCACTGAGGTTGACTTTGAAGTAACACTCCTAGATACAGATGGAGATTGGATTTCATCATGTAATTCAGACACATGGTTTGACGCGTCAAATGGAGTACAATGTGGGCCTGACATTTACGATCCTGATGATGATAATGATGGACGTCTTGATGATAATGATGTATGGCCAATAGATGCTTGTGCTTGGATGGATACCGATGATGATGGGCAACCTGATCGCATTGAATGCCCAGAAGGACAGACAACCATGCTCTTTGAAGATCAAGATGATGATGGTGATGGGACTCCTGATGAACTTGAAGGAAAATCTTCCACCAAGAACGAAGATCAAAGCACAGGACTTCTCCTAATAGGAGGAATTGTTGTCATTGTTCTCATTATTTTCTTCGTACGAACTCGTGGAGGAGGCCCAAAGAGCCTCGGCGAGATTGACGAACGTATGCTCTGAGGTGAAATGTGTGTTGCCAAGTGCTGAGCCAGTTGCATTTGCAATGGTTGTCATTCTTGGCGTCATTGTTGTATGGGATGCCTGGTGGCTAACTCGACAGCACTTGGACATACCATCATTCGGGATTTTGCCGAAGAATGGATTTGCATGGAAGAGTGAACAGCAACACGAAGTCCTCCGGCAATGGGCTAATTTAGGTTCTATGGCAGCAATGATCGCTTTACCATGGGGCTTTGCATCGTTTTCAGACACGCCGATTATGTATGTCATTCTGTGGGATGTTTTGCTTAGTTTACACATTATTTCCCTTCTCGTTCCAAAGCGATATGCAGTCACTTCAACACATTTGTTTGCAGATGGCCAGAGGTATGAATGGAAGCGGCTTACCTTACCCAAACGCCAACCAAAAAAGCGTATCATGCTCTTGAGAAAAGGATGGGGGCCTTTCGGGCCACTGCCTCTTGGCGGGTCTCGTGAAGATCTCGATATAGCAGCAGAACGAATCATAGCGATTCTTCTTCCTGACGAAGAGGAATGAACAGAGGTATGCCTAAGTGGCTCCTTGACTTGAGAAGGTTATGGAATGGGCCCGAAGTGGCGATGACATCATGCTGGTGCTCGAACCAGGTGAAGAAATACACGCATCAATTCAGAAACTAGCAGACAGATTAGATCTCAATGGCGCTGTCATCACAAGTGGTATTGGCAGAACACGCAATTGCATCTTTGGATACATGGATGCCGATTTTGTCTATCACCGCAAAGAACTTCAAGAGCCAGTTGAATTGGTAACGTTACAGGGAAATCTCGCAAGACATGAGAATGGTTCCCCATTCACTCACCTGCATGCAACATTCTCAAATGATGATTTCCTCACCAAATCGGGGCATTTATTTTCAGCAACAGTATTCGTTGTTGCAGAGATACATCTTCGTGTTATGAGCGAAGTTGTGATGACCAGATGCCCGATGGTTGATGGAGAATTTGTTGAACTAAAATTCCCCTCATCATGAACCTTAAATGAGGTCGAGTGGGTGGGTTGGTATGGCCAAATCTGACGCGTCCGATAATGGTCAGAATCAACGCATAGATTGGCTTGCTGAACAAATTGCATACCATTCAGATCTCTATTACAATCAAGCGGTAACTGAACTTTCAGATTCAGAATTCGACGCTCTGTGGGATGAACTGAAACAACTCGACTCAACACACCCCCAATTGCAACGCGTCGGAGCAGAAATAGATCCTGGAACCGTTAAAGTAGACCACATGTTTCCCATGCGCTCGTTAAACAAAGGCACAACAGATGAAGACATTGGCCACTTCGTGCGCGAATCCTCTCTTGAGGCGACCCGATTTATTTCCCAGCCCAAACTCGATGGATCGGCTCTCTCTCTTGAATACAGAAAAGGCCGCCTTGTCCGCGCAGCAACCAGAGGTAGTGGAAACCGAGGAGAAGATGTTACGAAGAATGCTCGGCGAGTAGAGAATGTCCCTCATACGCTTGGTGTTGAAGTAGATGTCCACATCCGTGGAGAGGTGGTTATGCGCAAGTCAATCTTCGAAGAGCGCTATGCAGAAGTTTCCCCCAATCCAAGAAATCTAGCCGCAGGGGCATTGCGTCAAAAGAAAGCAGAAGGCAAAGCCAATGCGAGCGATTTGGTGTTTCTAGCATATGATGCCAAATTTCCCGAAGAATCACTACGCCATCCCGACTCAACTTCACCCCCAGTCGTCGAGAATGATAGCGAGATTCTTTCTTGGCTTTCGGAGACTGTGGGGGTTACGCCTGCCCCATGGATAATCACTGAATCGGAGGAAGCAGATGAGTTAACAATAGGGCTCTGCAATGAAACAGAGAAGTGGACCAATGAACGAACAGGATATGAGTTTGAAATAGATGGTCTTGTTTTCAAAGTCGACGATTTATCGAAGCGAGAATTACTCGGTATGACAGCGCACCATCCAAGATGGGCGCTTGCATGGAAATTCCCACCCGAGGAAGCCACATCTGTCTTGCTTCACGTCGATTGGCAAACAGGACGAACAGGAACCATCACTCCGGTTGCACGCATCGCTCCTCAACGAGTTGGAGGGGTTACGGTTGAGAACACTACGCTACACAATCTTGGTGAAGTCGAGCGTTTGGACATCAGTATTGGAGATAAAATCCGAATCGTACGACGAGGGGATGTTATTCCAAAAATCGAGGCCAGCCTCGGGCCCGCATCACAAACAGATCTCGAAGGGCGAGTCCATGCAGATGGAGAGCCGTTCACAGGCCTGTTACCAGGAAGAAAGCCGATAAATGCGCCCGATGCGTGTCCTGCATGCAATGGTGCAGTGGAGATTGAGGGCGCCTTTATTCGATGCGTCGATGTACATTGTGATGCCAGAATGGGAAGAAGCATCCTCTACTATTGTCGTGCATTGGAGATGGATGGTATTGGCGAGAAGCTCGTCGATCAGCTCCTTTCAGAGGGGCTCATAGATGGCATAGCGGATCTCTATGAGTTGGATGAAACAAAACTTCTGTCCCTAGAACGAATGGGACAGAAATCTGCAACGAATGTTCTCAAAGAGATTGATAAGACTCGTTCGATGACCTTTTCAAAATTCCTTCAAGCACTTGGATTACCAGGTATTGGGCCAGAATTAGCGTTTGCTATCGCCGTACATTTTCAACAACCTAGTCGGTTGATGGAATGGGTTTCGGAGAGTTATCAAGAGCCAGAGAGAATTCAAGAATTGACCTCTCTCGAAGGTGTAGGGGATATCGTTACGCTTCAATTACGAGACGGAATTAAGATCCGCAGTCAGGCAGTTGAGTCTCTCCTCTTACATCTAACGATTCAAGCAGAGCAACCAAAAATCGATCAGGGTCCTTTTGTTGGTATGACGTTCTGTGTTACAGGAACGCTTTCCGAACCGAGAAAAACCATACAATCGAGAATTAAAGCAGCCGGTGGAAAAATTGTTGGAAGCGTATCAGGCAATCTCTCAGTACTCGTTGCTGGAGAAAATGCTGGCTCCAAACTCGCCAAAGCAGAGAGTTTAGGCGTTACTGTTTGGAATGAAAAACTCCTCACACAACAGATTCTCGATGAACCAATCCAAGAGAAACCTACTGAGAAAGCCCACTCAGAGCAACCGACTTTATTCGATTATTGAGAAATTCGCTGACCATAAGAACGAACTCTTTTACACAAGAAGTGTGAGGTTAACTTATGAAAATGCGTTCGCTTGGTCTTTTTGCAATCCTATGCTTGGCCATGGCTGCGCCCATGACGAACGCGTATAGTGGTGGAATTTACGGCCAGAGTACGGGATGTGGTGGCGGGTATTGCCATGGCTCTGGAACACAAACAGCAACCCTCTCAATGTCAGGACAGCCAACAACATATGCTGCTGGAAGTACATACACATTAACCGTATCAGTAACAGGTGGAGTATCCTCATCCAACGGAGGATTTTCTCTAGATGTCGACAAAGGCTCATTATCGTCTCCGGGAACTGGGGTCAAGATCAATACTGCTGCAGATAGTGCAACACATACGAATTACAATTACAGAAGTTGGAGTGTAGACTGGACAGCACCTTCAACGGGTTCAGGCGTTGTATCAATCGATGTTGCTGCAAATGCTGTTGACGGAACAGGAAGTGCCTCTAATGATGTATGGGATACTTCAACGTACCAGATTTCAGAAGGTAGCGCATCCACCAACAATGCTCCAACGGTGAGCAATATCTTGCTCAGTCCAACCATTGCAAGTACAACAGACACTCTTGTTTTATCATATACCTTTGATGATGTAGACGGTGATACAGAAGCAGGGTCAACAATTCAATGGTTCAGAAACAGTGTTCTCGAAACTTCGCTAAATGGAATGATGTCAGCCCCTTCTTCCCAGACAGAAAAGGGTGAGAGCTGGATCGTGGAAATCACTCCAAATGATGGAACCGATTTTGGAACAATGGTTGCTTCCAGTTCAATTACAATCGCCAACTCAGCACCTGTGCATTCTTCTGTCTCAATAGGGGTTTCAAATCCTGGAACAACAGAAGATCTATCTGTCCTGAATTCATCTTCAGATGCA
>JAKMFY010000185.1 GCA_022425185.1 Candidatus Poseidoniaceae archaeon
GAACCCATATCCAAGAGCCAACAGCCCCATTAGAACGATGGTTAGAGATTGGAAAATTGTTGATTCGATTATATTGAACAAGATAATCAATGAAATCATTGAACCGTAAACACCCAAAGCTCTTCTCCAACGAACGTGAGAATGCTTTGAATCAAAGCCGGTAACTGCAAGGGCTGTGAGCAATGCGGTTGTAATGAATAGAGCAAGTTTAGTTTGTTCTTCTCCAAACGCATAAATGACCCCTGTAAGGGCTGATATGACGCCTGCAAAGCCCATGTATTCTACAAAACTGAAGAATTCTTCATCATTCTCCCAATTAAACAACTTCGAGTCATATATGAGATCTGTTTTGGAGGAGTAAACAATGAGTGCTGCTCCTTCGATAAAGAATACTGAACCCACCAGGATACTCCTCATGCTTTCATCGAGAACATCAAACGTTGAGAGTTCGTTTCCTACAGTTAGACCGTGAAGTAATGGTAAGAATAAGATTGAGATTTTATTTCCTTTCTGGAATGCATCCTGAGTTGCCCATGCGCTTGCAGCAATCATTCCAATTCCACCAAACACGTTGAATGAAAGAAGGAGTGAAGCCATTGCCAAAAATCGTAGCTGTGCTTCGAGAGGGAGATCCATTTCGGTTGTTTTGGCATCCTCCGAGACATTCATTCGTAAGATTCCTCGTTGTTCAGAGAGCCATAGGCCAAAGATAAGAATTCCTGACCAGAGCATTGATTCTCCGAATATTGCGCCATTGAAATCGTTAAGCCCATCTGAGAATCCGATGAAGAAGGAAAAGATGAGAGCTACGGAAAGCAGTGGAATAAGTGTTAGATCTCCTCGAATCCATGAATTGACGATTCCGAAGAGTACTGCAATGAGTGGGAGCCATGATGCAGTTGGCAGAACTGCAGCAGTTGCAAAGAGGAACCATACTACTGGAATTGCCCATGGATAGGGGTTTTCAATGATTTCATCGTTCTTAACATTGGAGCGGAGATCAAAGAGACTTGCACTAAGGATAAGCATCATGTGCATTCCTACAATTATTCCAGTAACTTCACTGAACCATAGAATAGTTGGGTCAATTGCCCCGTTTACATCAGATAAAACCTTATCAAGAAGGCTATATGCTAATCCATGATTCTCTAGCCAGTACACGGACACGAAGGCTATAGGAGCAATGCATGAAAGGACATGATGCCGATACTTGAAGGCAGTATAACCAACAAGACCATACATGGTAAGGAACAACAAACCACCTGACTGGTCAAACATTCCCAAGATGAGTAATCCTCCAAGCATGACTTGATCTGCACTTCTGTTGAGAACATCTGTATCCAGGCCTCTCTTCGTGATGATGGTATGGACTGCCACTGGGGCAAGAAGGAAGACAAGATCCCAAACAATTCCAGCCTTGAAGAACTCACCGGTATGGGTCATTCGAGCATCGACCATCAACGGCATAGATGCTCCAGCAATAATCAGAAGCATGAATGTACCAAGAGCTCTACTCTGTGAGGAAATGACGTCCATTCTGTAAACTTCATAGATGAGTAAGGATATAGGTAGCAAGTATAATCCGACAATGTAATAATTTGAATTGATTAAAAGAGTGTGGTCCAATGTACTTATTCCGATAGAGATTGCAAGGAGGGAAAATGCGAGCGAAGGTCGAGCAATTGTTCCATATGATCGGGATTTCAAACTATCAGAATTCGAATCATCTTTGAGATACCAAGCATTTGTTTCAGCGTCATAGGAGTAACTACCTGTTGCATTAATGGAAATGATGTCGAGCAATTTACCAAAGTCTAATTCAACATCACGTACGGAGTTAAACAATGCATAAACGATAAATCCAAGAATCATAAATTCAACAGAAAGGCCATTCAAATTATCTGGTTTGAAAGAATCAGGAAGGTCGAGTTTATCAAACAAAAGTAATCCCGTGCTTAGTGTTAGAGACGTAAGGAGGGCAAGAGTCGCATTTCTCTTCTCAACATCATCTCCACTTCGTGCCTTGAGCATAGACTCGTACACCATAGAAAGGAGGTATCCCACAAAGATCCAGGTGACGAACCAGTATGGTGAGTCAAGAATTGTGCTGCTTAATGCAATAAAGGAAATCGATTGTACATTGCTCCAAATTGAAATCTTGTCCATTCTGCGTGCAGTTTCTGCAATGACAACAATGCCTATTGCTACGCTAACGTTAATCGCTTCGTTTTGGATACTGTTGCCGATTACATCTCCAAAGAGGTATGAAAAGGATAATGCAGACATAGTTAGATTTGCAACCCACTTGCGAGTAGCTTCTGCGAGGAAGATCATGTAAGCAACCATTACCATTGCAACACACCATGGCATAATCGCTTCGTTACCCTCGATTGTCCACAATGCAAAGGCAAGCCCGATTGGCATTGCAGGAATTCGATTCTTTTGAGCAGCAGGGAAATACGCCAAAAGCAATGTGAGCCATAGAGCGACAGGTAAGGTGAATACCTCTACAAGGCCATTGTTCCAATCGGTGCTCTTTATCGGACCCAATATGAGGTTTAGTTCCCCTGCGTTTGCAATCAGCATTGCAATAATCACTTCGCCAATGAGTATGAAGGACATTTTCTCCACGAGTTCACGCTTTAATTTCTCGCTGCTTGCTAATGTACCTTGAATGATAATGATGAATACAAGGAGTGACAGAGCAGCACCTTTTGATGCTTCGTCGACATTGTCGTACTGCAGAATCTCATAAAGGATTGGAATTAATCCAGATACGACGCTTACAACACCGAAGTTGATTGCTTTGTTCGACTGTAATGCGGTATACATAGCGAGACCAGTTAGGCCAACGATTGCGGTTCCTAGTGGGTATGATACTTCATAATCTGCCCATTCAATCCATGTTCCTACTCCGACGAGTAAAAGACCGAGAGGAATGTAACTCGCAACTGCCCAACCGAATGATGTTTCACCCTTGTATCTCTTTAGAATACGTTGATGGCCGAAGCACATGAGGGCTGCGCCTATTGATTGAGCATAGATTAAATTGGCATTTGCAACAAAAGCACCGTTGATATTTTCTCCAAAGAAGTCGAAAGGTTCGTCGCCAATACTTGCTTCAAGGGTGAGATATCCAACAACATACCGAATTCCCCACAATAATCCAACTGCCATGAAGAAAAACGATAGGCCAAGAAGATAATTCTGAGAGATCATGAGGTGATTATCATTCTTTTTCGCCTGTAATTCAACCATAAACAAGGCAATTGCAGAGGAGAGTAATCCTCCGATAAAAAGGATGAGAAACTTCTCTTCTCCAACATCATCGGCGAATGCAATGCTCAGCAATCCAATCCAAATTGCGAGCATTGCAACTCCAAACATAATCACTTCAGTGAAGCGTTCAAGGAATTGACCTGTGTCACTGGAACCAGGTGGCCGAACAACCACTGGGGCAGTTGGTTGAATCTCATTAGTTGCAAAGATTGCATCATTTGCAATAGAAATGGTTTTCTTTGGAGCGCGTACTGGAGCAGGCATCTTAATCAGTTTGATTTCAGTCCACGAACACTTAAGGGTATACCCTGCAAGAGGCTGAATCGATAGGATTCCAAGAAGAAAACTTACCCTTCAATTGAAAGAGTTCAAACAATAGTATTGATTGGACAGGTTATGAGCCGAAAGAGCGGAGCACGTTCAACGTTGATTTTAGTGTGTATGACCATGTTTTTACTTCCCACAGTACTTGCTACCGTGTCCGTTGAAGATACAGCCTCTGAGCCTCAAGAAGAAGGTTGGTGGATTGATACCACTGTTGACAGAGACGGAAACGGAATTGGCGACATGATTGAAGTGCATCAAAAGAATCCATACTTCCTTGATGCGGATAAGACACTTCCTTTGATTGTCGATTTTGATCACACGCCTGGTGAAGAAGAAATCTTAATGCTCACAAACCAAGTTAATTTCCAGCACCAGTGGACCCTTGAAGGCATTGATGCTCTTGCTGGAAGGATGCCGGTAGGTGATGTCATTACAGCATCTCAACTTCCTGGGGTTGTTATGCTTGAACTCGACGGGATTCTTGAGGTGACAAACGGAGATGCCGCGGTTCTTCACGGCGTTGATACGGTTTGGCAGGATACTGGATACGATGGCGCAGGCAGCACAGTTGCAATTATCGATACTGGAATTGATGGAAATCACTCCAGTCTTGATGACCAAGACGACGATCCTTTGACCAACGATCCAAAGGTCATCGCATTCTATGACCCCGTCAACAACCCTTCTCTCACAAACGGTACTGAAGTATTCGCTTACGATGATCAAGGCCATGGCTCCCACTGCGCTGGTACAACTGCCGGAACAGGGGCTCCAACTTACGAACACATTGGGATGGCCCCTCAAGCCTCTCTTGTTGGTGTCAAGGTACTCGATGCAGGCGGTTCAGGAAGTTTCGCAACCGTCATGGCTGGTATGGAATGGACTGTTGAGAATCGATACAAGTTCAACATTCGTGCGGCTTCAATGAGTTTGGGTGGCCCAGGAGCAATCGAATGGACTTCATCTGAAGAAGACAGTGTGAACCGATATGCTAACGAAATGGTACGTGCTGGTATTGCTTTGTTTATTGCAGCAGGCAATTCCGCAGTATCTGCGCAAATCGGAACGCCTGGTTCTGCGGAAGACGCAATCACAGTCGGAGCACTCGACAAGAATTCAGCGATTGCTGTTTATTCAAGCCAAGGCCCAACCGAAGAAGGTCGAGTTAAACCAAACATTGCCTATGTAGGGAGCAACGTCATGTCCGTCGCTTTCAACACCGGTGACCAATACACCGACATGTCAGGAACTTCAATGGCAACTCCAGGCGCTGCAGGAGTTGCTGCGCTGATGC
>JAKMFY010000233.1 GCA_022425185.1 Candidatus Poseidoniaceae archaeon
GAACCATGGTTGGTAGAAGCGATGCGTTCTTACAACGCGGAATCGCATTCTATGAGGCATTCCTGTGCAGCACAGCTGCACCTAACAGGTCCCTTATTCCGAGACCTTGTTCTATGGGCACTGCAGGCATTACCCGATGAGATCCTCGTTGGATTAGATGTTCATCCTGATCGGAAACACATCGATGAGGTACAGAGTGCATTTGAAGGCAGTGAACATGTCTCAAATCTTTTTGGTGGACAAGGGCATGTCATCAAAGAAGCACATGTTGTCAATCGAGGCGATTCATATTCAGTACACCATTTACCAGAAGAATGGACTGATGATCTATTTTCAGGACAACGTGGTTCAAGGGCGGGACGATTTACACATTGGTTGCACACACACCCTAATGCTCCTGCAATTCCAAGCGGAGCTGATACAGATGCTGCTCAAGAAACAACGGGTGTTGACATGATTCTTGGCCTTCGGTTTTCTCCCGAAGGACCCTTGCCCTGGTTCGATGGAGTTGAAGGAACCATCAGAAGTTTAGGAAACGAACATGCGCCTAAGGCAAGAACATCATGGTTTAGTCGTAAAGAATTACCTGTTTTAGGCGTTGCACCAACTGGTCATTCAATCCATGACATTCAGTTGATTGCGTTCCATAAATCAGGATTAGGTGTTAATGTGATTCTCATTGATGAGAGTGGTTATCCCTACGGATGGGATGACATCATTCAGTCAGATGTTAGTGCTTCATAGAACGTTTCGAGACGCTCTGGATTCACTCCAAGGTCTCCACGACCTAATCTAGATTCAGAGTGAAGCTCTATCTTCGAAGAGTTGTCTCCTTCAGCAGTAATCAAGAGAACGACATCGTCTGGGAAAAGCCAAAACGGTGTGTGTTCAACAAAATGAACAAAATATTCGTTCTCGCTTTCGGATTCAAAGAGGATATCGCCACCTTGATCATCGATGTATTCCAAAGCAAGGAATGTTGTTTCTTCAAGCGATTGTCCCTCTAAAATAACCGTGGTCAAATCCATTCTATGATATTCTCCACCCCCAAGATGAGCACAATTTGAACTCGAATCAGAGCAAATCGGCATCTCTTCAAAGGCTTCGTCAGGGGCTGCTACGAAAATGAATACTTGCACCAAAAACCACGGGGAAAGAAGAAGAAAGACCCCTGCTAATGTTTTGGTCAGTGTATTCATCAAAAAGCCTCTACGGAACTCCGTTTGAACTCCATCCTCTTAACAAGTAGTATTCTTTCAAACATGCTTCCTCATCATCGTCGTCAACAAAAGAAACCATTCCTGCAGCGATTCCAGCAGGTATTGGCTCTTTGCGAAGCCTCCACGAAAGAAGATCGGCCTCACTCGGTTCAATACCAATGCGGTTCCAATGTTCAACATTCCAAGTACGAGCCAAATTCCATTGGTTTGATGCTCTTTGCATTAAATCGCTCCATGTAGCAGAATCACCTGTAATCGCATTCCACGCATCGAGCATAACGGAATCTGGCGTTGCTCCTTTAGCAAAAGCACACAATATCATAGAGTCCCGAATGACGATGCTGTTTTGACTTTCAATCAATTCACTCATCAAGTCTAAGGCGGATTCATTTGGAAGACCTGTCGGCTCTTTGTACCCTGCTCGCATGTGAGATGCCCCTACATTTGCAGTCATGTATGCCATAGCGTTCCCTCGCTTTCCCCGAGGATCCCAAGCAGGCAAATCAAGTCCTTTACAATGAGCTGTTAGTCGGGTTGCTGGATGACCAGTCGCCTCTTCAACAAAAGAAGAAAAAGCAACTGCCCCAGATGCAAGAACGGAGAATAGATCTCCTTCACCAGGTTGAGAATGTGCGAGCATAGCAAGAGCGAGCGGAGGTAATTCGGGTATTCCAAATTGCCAAGGAACGACATCTCCTTGCTTGTATCGGCCAAAGTCAAATGGTGCATGGAAATGGTCTGACCAATCTTTAGGGAGCCAATTATGTTCTACTAATTCGCACACAATGGAAAGGGCTGCACCAGCAGAAATCGTGTCAATTCCAAGTCGATTACAAGCATCATTTCCGTCCATGACGTCGAGTGAACTTGTAAGACCAAGGTTTGATCCAAGCATTGCTAATGTTTCGTATTCAGGACGATCAACTCGATCAAGATGAACAGGTCGCTTTCGCACTTTCACTCCATCAACCGTCGGTCGATCAGCAGCCTCACAGGCGATTGGACAAGGAGCACAACAAGCAGATTGTTTTGCATCAGGTAATGACTCATGCCAATGCTCACCTGACAATTCATGAGCATTGAGTTCAGTACGAACTTCAACAGGTGATGTCCCTCCACGTACTTTGAGTTGAGAGAACTCGGGAATCATTGCATTTGTAGAACTGTAATTTGCAGTAGGCATTCGGCCGTTTTCAGATGCGTAGATTGGTCCACGACTTGTTCCAAAAGAGTAGAAGGGATCTCCTGATCGCCTCCTTAGACCCATTTCTTGCCGTTGCACTTTTACAGCAGAATTCAGACTTGCCTCACTTGCAAAGCGAATATTTTCCTTTGAAGTAGATTTTACAGTCACTGCTTTGAGACCTTTGAACCCAAAGGCAGCACCTGTGCCTCCACGTCCTGCTGCTCTTCGCCCAGCGGTTAGAGGACTTGCAATTCGAACACCATTCTCGCCAGCGGGGCCAATGGAAAGGCATTCACCAAGATGATCAAGTTTTTTCTCGACGTCCCATGTTGTCAAACCTTTCAATTCGGCAGCATCATGAAGTACAGCAGTTCCATCAAGAATTTCTAAGCGCATCAGTGAATCGCTGGCTCCAGTAATAAACAGACCATCCCAACCCGCTTCGCGCAAAACATGGCCAATATTCCCTCCGATGTATGTATCGATG
>JAKMFY010000238.1 GCA_022425185.1 Candidatus Poseidoniaceae archaeon
ATCAAGCACAGCGGACTTGGTTACGAGGATGCTTGTCCGTTTGATTCAGGTTTTGAAGGGAGAGAAATCACTCGTTGGACCGAAGGAAATCCTACTTTTGCGGAAGTGTTGTTGACGCCAACCCGCATCTACTGCGATCCTGTCGTCAACTTACTTCATCACCTCAAAGCGGAAAATGGGACTGTACATGATGTGCATGGAATCGCTCATATCACAGGAGGGGGATTGTCCAATCTTCTGAGATTACACGATTCACTTGGATGGCATATCGATAGCCCCATGCCAATCCCTCCGGAATTTGTCTGGCTTCAACAAAATGGAAACGTTACAGATTTGGAGATGCACCGTACGTTCAATATGGGATTGGGAATGGTTCTTGCAGTATCAAAGGATGCAAGTGAGGAGATTCTGAATTTCCTAGCAGCAAAGGACTCTGGGGCTCAAATCATTGGCCATGTCCACGATGATGGGCACAAGGTTACACATGTAAATTCAGAAGTCGTGTTTCAGCACTATTGATGCGGTGCGGTCAAGAAGAAGAATCGATTCCATCGACCATGGCCGATACGTTCAGCGGAGCAGATGACCCTGCTGGTTGGCCAGGACATCTTTGGCTTGAAGGGCGGACAGTTGTTCATCTTCAATCGAATCAGGAGCGCCCATCTCACATGCCGAGAGGGCCTGTTGCAAAGTCTCGAACTGGTTTCATAAATCCTGCAATGGCTCCTGCTCGAACACGTTCCGTGCTCTTATTGCAAGATGCTCTTGAACATGGTTGGCTTACTGAAAACCGTCCCATTCGAGCTCTTGACGCTTTATGTGCAACTGGAATTCGAGTACGGAGATGGAGAAATGAAATCGCTCCTGAATTACAAAAGCGCCTCCATATTACTGCAAATGACCTTGATTCTCAGGCGCTTGATTGGGCACTATCTTCCGTTCGAAACAACAGGACGAATGGGTCTTTCCCTGAACTTGAAGACGAGCAAATGCCGATTGAACACATCATTGAAGACGGAATTCATTTCCAGCGTTATGATGCACGGATGGCGATGATTCAAGGCTCCTTCCAATGGATTGATCTGGACCCATTTGGCTCGCCTGTTCAATTTCTTGATACTGCAATACAAGGGCTTGGTCGCGTTGGTGTTCTGGAAGTGACTGCAACAGATACTGCAGCATTAACTGGGTCATCATCAACTTCAGGGATGAGACGATACGGGCATAATGGAATCGTCGATCATTACGCTCATGATGATGCTGTACGAGTCTTACTCGGGACTGTTGCCACCAGTGCGGCACGTTTAGATCGCTCAATTGAGCCCATTCTTGCTCTCTTCGATGGTCATCATGTGCGCGTCTCTGTTCTTGTTCGAAAGAGCAAATTAGGCGCAGATGAGAATCGACAACAAATGGGATGGAGAGTTCGGCATGATGACCTCCCCTACACGTTCGTAAAACATCCAAGTCCTGAACAGTTTGAACGTTCGAGTGGCCCGATGTGGATTGGCCCTTTATGGAATGAGGATATTACAGTCAGAATGACTGAAGACCATGCGGTAACCTGTTGTTTACCAACTGAGGATGATTTGAAATCTGGCTGTGAGATGGGGCTTGAATGGAGTGATCTCGACCAAGTTTATGCTGAACGAGAATTACGAAGATCTGTTCGCTATATCTCAGATGCTTCTTCTCTGCTTTCGTCAGAACACCTTCTGTTACCCTACGATCAGATTGCTCCTTGGGCAAAGGCTGGATCAATGCCGTCTATGGTCGACCTTATTGCAGCATTAAATCAGGAGGGTTATCTCACTGCTCGTGTCCCCGACCTTAGACCATATATCGCTACAAAGGCCCCCTATGAAGCGGTCTTAGAGATGGTTCGAAAAATGGATTCAACCGAATGATGGATCGTTTTCAACGTCATCGTCTGGGGATGGAAGAAGTGGTGTTGAATTCTGAATGATTTCCTGAACTGAATGCTCAATTTCTCTCGCATTTTCAAGCATCTTGGAAAGTGGAATTTCAACCCCTGTCATTTCTGTGATTGCTTCGATGGCAACAGCCGCTGCGCGAAC
This sequence comes from Candidatus Poseidoniaceae archaeon, assembly GCA_022425185.1. Lineage (GTDB taxonomy): Archaea > Thermoplasmatota > Poseidoniia > Poseidoniales > Poseidoniaceae > MGIIa-L2. The sequence continues at coordinate 2,079 of JAKMFY010000238.1, forward strand.
ATCGGGGTACATCGGACTTGCTTCTGAAAGAAGAGCTGTAATGTCAAGATTAAGACGGTCCCCCTCGCTTAGCAAAAATCCAGTAATTCCAGAGACAATTCCTCGTTGAATCGTATTCAAATCCATCTCTTTGAGTCGCTTTCTTGCCTTCTCAGAAGCACCCACCGCAAACAACCCCTCGCCTTGAACTTCTTTTTCCGGCTTAAGGATTCCATCAATGATGATAAGTTGTTCAAATCCGCCTGCAGTAAACCATTCTAAAACAGTTGAGCCAAAGGCGATGTCTTGTTCTTTTTCAAACTGAATTTCAGCAGTAAAGACGCCAATGCCGTTTCCCTGATAGACTCGAACCGGGTGTCGAGGGACTTCATTTTGGATAAGAGCTACTGCTGGAAATCGTTCATCCATTACAGTGCCTAATTGGGTCAATCCAAGTGATTCAATTATGTGTGAGGCTGCGATAACTCCAACCATCCCAGCAGTGGTAAAACCACAGACTGCAACGCCCCCTGTGGTTGGATCAACTCCAGAACGAAGGACGACCTCGTATGTTCCAAACTGCTGGCTCATGGTTCCCCCTCATTCCTCTGGTTGACTCGTGTTAGAAAAATATCACGCTTGTCATTCTGTGAATTCAGACCAGTCTTCTGCGCCTTCTTCGCGGTACCACCACGTTCCATTTTCGTCTTCCCACCATTCAGTTCCATATTCATCGACTGAAATACCATCATCTTCTTCGACGACTTCTTCAGCCTCAGGTTCTTGATGTTCTTCGATAAGGTCATTTGATTCTTCACCAGATAATTCGGAAATTAAGGAATCGCCAGGGCGCTCGATAATCTCGGGTTCTACGCTGATATTCTTATCTTCAAATTCATCTAAAGGACGACCCTCTGGCATTTCGAGAACAGGTTCGTCCTTCTCGATTGGGAAATTATCTTCTTCACCATAAAATTCGTCGTCGTCAAATCCTGCACCTGCACGACGGTTCAACATCACATAGCCAAGAATTACCAAAACGAGAAGAGCGCCCCCAAGCCCGCCATAGAGGAGAGCGTTTGAGGATTCTTTGCCATCACCATCTGTTTTTGATGTATCTTCAGGATCATCTTGTGAAGCGGTCCATTCTACAGTGCCTGAAGTCATTTCAGGTTGAAGTGAATTATATCCAGGAGATGTTGTATAAATTGAGAAACTGAGTGTTTTTACAACACCTTCATCCTTTTGTGCATTCCATATTTGATCATATGTTGGTTCAAATGAAATTGTTGCGGAACCATTGGCAGCAATGGTTACTGTTGACGGTTTTTTGAACAGTGCCGGGAGGTCTGTAGCAGTTAATTCAACTGAAATCTCGAATGGATTTGGATTGTCGATTTGGCACTCAATTGGGTCGCTATTCATCTTCTTATTGGTGAGAATTGTTGAACTTTCACAGGCAACTGTTGCTGGTAAGAGGACTGTTGGCTTCCATTCAGGTTCAATTATGGTCGTGTTCGTTTCGTTCTCTGGAGTGTCATCTACGTACGCGTTAAGTAACGTTGTATGCGATAATGTTCCAAACCAATTTCGGTCATTCGTTGCAACATCGAATTGTATGTATGTTGCGTTTTCAAATTCTGAAACAATCCGTATTTTGCCTTGTGAGATTGTTTCGGTTCCACTGTTGATTACGGCGTCCGATTCATTGTATGCAGCCCACGTAATAGATGTCCCTTCCAAAGAAGCCTGTTGTGCTATGTCATTCGCATCGTTCGCTGTTAGAGTAATATTGAGATCTATGTCATTGTTCGAATCTTTGTCGATATCTGTTGGACCTGAGAGAAGGGCACTGATTCCGGTACTCAGGTTGAATTCAGCTACGCTTCCTGATATTGGTTGAACATCTGTTGCCATTATATTTGCCATCGTTACATCTAAAGACAGGTTTTCTGAATAGGTCGAACTAAAATTCAAGAAGGTTATTGCTACGATTTCATGTAAATCTGCAACATCCACAGGCGTCCATATTCCGGAACTATCGGTAGTTCCTATCAAGGTGGAGATTTCGTTTCCAGCTGTTATGACCAGTGTGAGAGGGGCATCCTCAAGTGGTGAAAATCCAGTTCCATCCTCAACAGTTGCACGTATCTCAATCTTGAGAGGTTGAGTAGATACGAGATATTGATCCGGATTTCCAGTTGTTACCGTGATGTCTAGGTTGCTTTGGAGATAGGTGTTGTTGAAGGAAACTGTCGGACCTGCGAATGGAAGTGGGAGAGATACATTATCATAAATATCTACAGCAGCAATAGCAACCCAATACTGCGATGTGTCTTCTATTGCTTCTCCGGAAACACTTCCGTTCGAATCGGTGTAATCTGACATGACTGAGATGTTGTACGATGTTATTGAATTGGCAAGTGTTGCAACTGGAGAATACGTTCTATCGCCTAGTTTGAAATTCTTTTCAGAGGTAAATTCGACAATCGTTTCTGTTGATGAATCGAGACTCATGTTTGAAACATAAACAAGATATTCTTCGACAAATGAATCTGCACTTAAATCCCAAGAAGCCCGAAGAGGAGTGGTTTCTGTGCTTACATCGAGATCGACAAGCCGAACATTCGTAGCATTTTCTGGAGCTGATGGATATGGTATGGTTACCGATAGGGATTGAGAAAGATTGCTTATGACCCCATAGGTGTGAGTTGAACGTACAACATATCCATAGGTTGAACCTATGTCCACTTGGGTGTCAGTATAGTTGTTCGACCCCGACACGATATCATGGGGCGTGGTCCAATCATACGTCGACGAGGAGGACATCTTGAAAATTTGGAACGATTGTAAATCGGGGCCGTAGCTTGACAGTTGTTGCCATTCTATGGTTACGTGATTTTCAGTAAGCGATTGAATGGATAAGACTGGTGTAGGCGGCAAGGCAAGATTCGGTGCACCTAAGGTGTAATTAGCACTGAATGAAGTAACATCAAAACTACCTGCTTTGGATGTTTCAACCGGTAATATCACAGTATAAGTTCCTGTTCCAGGAAGCATTTGTTGGTTCAGAGAATTACTCAGTGAACCAATGGTTCCTGCGCTTGTCGTAACTTGGAAGGCGATATCATAGGCAATATCCAAATCAGTAAGATTTGCGGTTCCTTTTGAATTGCTCGAAAGAGACATCATGTTGTTGACCATTTCAACGCCGTATCCATCAGAAAGGCCAGGATAGGCAGGGATACGCGGTGAAAGGGAGTCTCGTATGATATCGTTCGTATCTGAAAGAGTCAAGACCCCGATGCTCGAAATTGTGCTGCTTGAGTAGCCTTCTGCCCAAATATCGATATTGCTGTCAACATCAACATCCACAGACAAATTGTGCCAAGCGCCAATAAAAATCCCTTGAGTGGATTCCCCTGCGAGGACAAATTGCTCCATCAATCCGTCTCCATCTACATCTGCAAAGTGAATGTCACGCGGCTGAGACCATGGTGTAAGAGGTTCCAATGTAGGGACTCCAACGCCTGCGACACCGATTGATCTAAATCCAATGTCTCCATCAATAGTTGCAGCATTGTTGTCACCAATTCCTGGATCTGGGAGGAAGAACGATGGGTTTCCGTCGTTGTCGTGATCTGCAATACTTGCGTTATCGGTAGTGATCTGGTCGTTTGTTTGAACCTGAGTCCACGATTGTCCATTATTCACGAGAATGTTTGACCCCATGCCCTTCGGTGTAATGAAGTCTGTATCTCCGTCCCCATCTACATCGCCGGGTACAGAGAATTGTGATAGATTGCGGAATTTATTGATGTTCGGATTGAGAGTAAATGTCTGTGCATCATATGTGATTTCGGTTGCATCGTTATTGTCATCTGTAACCAGAATAATCATTTGAGTACGGTTTGGAGCGAAGAAATCGCCAACATACATACTGCGTAAATTTGCTCTTCCATCCCAAAAATTCCACTTGTAAATGTCGACTGTATCTGCGGTTCTAGATGCGCTTGTAGTCCCATTGAACAAATTGAGAGCAACGAGGCCATTCCCGCCAGAAAATCCGTGGATTGAAATAAAGTCACTAAAATTGTCTCCATTCATATCTGCTAATTTTACATCGATAGGGTTCGATGTGATGTTTACGTTAAAGTAAGGATCGTAAGCCGTCGTAGTTGAGTTATAGTAGTGAATGCACATTGTATTATTGAATTGTCCAAATGTTACAACGTCATCAAATGAATCGTTATTCATGTCAGCGACTCTGATTCTTTCCGATGTCTCGCAGGTTGCCGTCCAATTAGAGAGGCTGTACGTCATCGTGGTAGCATTACTTGTAACGACAGCGAAGCCAGTACCTACTCCCGTCGAGTAATTCTGTGTTGAGAAGACAAACGCATCCGCCATGGAATCACCATTTGAATCACCCATTTCCATTTGCTGAATAGATCCTACTTGGACATATTGTGCTTCAATATTCGGCGTGTATGTGACATTGAGTTGGCTTGTTTGTAGTGAAGCATTCTTGGGAAGTAGAATAGGAGTGGGCATTCCACTGCTGTTATTGAGTTGAACTAAGTCGTACGTGTCTCCTGTTTGGAAACTGTTTTGATGAGATAAATCTCCGTAGCCAAGCCCTGAGTAACTCCAAATTGTGTTACCTTGACTGTTGTTGATGTATACGCTTCCAGGTGTTGCAGAGGCATGGGAACTGTCAACCACAAAAGATGCATCTTGATAGGTAACATTTCTCTCCAGATCAATTTCTAAAGCAAGCGAGGTATTGTTACCGTCTGATGAAATCGAGAGACTGGAGGTATTGTTTGCAAATGTGGAGACTTGCGTAGCAGAGCCTGTGGATGGAGAAACAAAGAGAACTGAAGCCAATAAAATTGAGACTAAGATAAGAGATTTTCGACGGGTTTGGGCTTCGTCCATGGTATCACCTGCAATCCATGCAGACTACCTATACTTCAAGTCGATTACGCTTCGATTGGGATGTTCAAAGTCGATATTTTCCTATCTCGGCAGATATTTTGTTTTCGTGGTAAATATACAAGGGTTATCAATAAGGGGGGGTTTCCTTAGATTGATACCCATGGTAGCACAAGCGAAAATAATGGTCACCGCAGGTGACTTAGAAATTGACGTAAGCGGAGCAACTGTAGAAGTCGATGCACGACTCATACAAATGAGACATGATGATACATGGTCAATTGTACTCGAACGCGTAAAAGAAGCAAGAGATGCTGCTATTGAAGCAGCTATCGATGCCGCAAGAGATGCTGGTTTACCAGAACGAGGATCAGCGTTTAGATCACTCGTCGAAAATTGTGCACTCAACAAGAAGCCTGACCAAGTACTTGCTGCAATCCACTACCTTCGTGATGTAGAGAACGTACAAGATAGCCCGCCACGTGTTGTCAATCAACTCTTTTCCGATGGCGGAATAGACCCTCCTGGCAATCTATCTCTGTATCTAAACAGGCTCAGAGAACGCGGTTTACTCGAAGTACCATTTGAACATGGAGACAAGAATCGATTCGCAATCCTTACCGATGCTGGTAGGGCGCACCTCGATAAACAATCAACTTCCTGAGTGACTCATGGTCATGACAGGTGGGGGAACGGGAGATCCCCGTGACGACCCAGAATCTGGAGATAACGTTGTCTTAGATTATTCATACCAAAATCACAGTAAGAGTCTCCTCCGTAAAGGTAGACACAAGGGCTCTACGTTTCGAAGAGCAATACTTGACGAGGCTGATTTAACGGAAGGGGACTTTACTGATTGTGACTTTCGTAAAGCATCGTTAGTGGAAGCAGATCTCATGAAGTCTGCTTTTGATGGTGCTGATTTTAGGGGCGCTGATTTACGGAAAGCACGATGCAATCTCTCAAACTTCAGGAATTGTAAACTCAAAGGCGCTGATTTACGAGGAATACGAGGAAAGTATGCAATCTGGCAAGGAAGTGATTGGTGGAATGCTATCGTGAATGAAGACCTTGAAAAGGCCTTGAAAAAGAAGTGGCCAAGACCTGAAGGTCATTCTGATTCATCTTGAACTAATTTTACGGAATTGGCTTCATCAAACGCTAGTTTGGCTCTTGCATTTATCAAGGGAAGGAGAGCCATTGCTCCACATAAAAAGGAACACACCCCACAAAGATATGCAGTGATTTCATGTGTTTGAACCAACATTGATTCTAGTAAATGTTCTTTGGCTGCATCATACACAATCATGCAACCGTAAACTCCACCAACAAAGGTAATAACAGTGCCAACTAATGCTATCTTCCCGCCTATTGGTTTCATGCCGAAGAGAAGAATACTGCCTACGAAGACGAAGGCGCTTCCAACTCCAAGTGCCGTTCCACGAATGAGATATCCATCAGATTCATTAATTTCCTTGTGAAAATCTTGGTATTGTTCGATGCTAAGATTTTCACCTTGTTGATTTGGAACGTTGATTAGTGTTTCAATTTGAGCTTCAGATAGTTCTTCAGAGTTTGCGTTTGTAAGATCGGTATAGGCCAAGACTCCGAAAAAGAGCGCCCCTAAGAGGAGGAGAATTGCGACCGTTTTCGGCCCTTTCCTATCGGGACGAATTGCGAACATGTCGAGCGTCTCTTCATCCATTATGAACACCTTTCTCGCAGTTATCTAACCCCGTTCTCAAGAAGGTTGGAATTGAAATACGCTTCATTGTACCCATATCGACACAAACGGTAACTTGAGTTGATGTCCAAAGTGATACATTGTCTTGATTATGGAATTCGTAGCGCCATGTGCACGATGTGTCTCCGACTTTTTCAATCCATATTGTTGCAGTTACCGTATCTCCATAGCGAAGAGGTGCAATAAAATCGGATTCTACGTGAACGACTGGAAAACCAATCTGCCGTTCCAATATTAGTTCTGAGTACTTAATTCCGCAGATATGCTCCCAAGAGTCTTCAAAGAAACGGTGTGCTAAGTCGAATATCCTTGGATAATAAGCAATATTTGCAAGATCGACCATTGGGAAGTCGACACCTCTTTGCAAACGAACTGCCATGTTTAGGCCAGAAGGATAGACGCAATGAACTCTTGTACAGAAACTGGTAAATCGTGCCGTTGCGCTTATATCCAAGTGGTCGGTGGATTCGATTACCAAGGGCCCTATAGTGTAGCTTGGATATCACGCCGGCTTGCGGAGCCAGCAACCCGTGTTCGAATCGCGGTGGGGCCGCCAATTCAAGACTCAGCGCCTTCGCGAGCACTTTTTTCGTCCGCAATTAATCGCCTCTCGAGAGGTGAATAGTGAGGCCCAACCACCTTTCTAAAATAGCCATCAGAAGCGTAAGTTTCGTCTTCAACTAAGACCCTCGGAGAGTCGGAAAGCAAATCAAGGATACTGAATACGTCTTCATAGTGATATGCATACTCAAATTCTACAGTGTCTTGGACAACTTTTTTCCATGCTCTTTGTCTTGGTTTCTTGAACCAAATTGTGAAGCCAGAAACAAGGGGATTACCATCACCCATTCTCCATTTCCAACCATTCGTTCCTTTGATTTCAACCACATTTTCTTCTGGGAGATATGTAGCATTCATGGTCTCATCAAGGAATTTCTTGAATGCTGCGGATGCTGGGCTTGCAGAAAGGCCGTACAAGTTGAGCAGTGCATGACGCAGCGGCCCATGCCTCTCTTGTTGAATGAACTTGTCATCGTTAAGGAGCATCAAGAAATATGAATCGAGGATGTCACATCCAGGAAGGTTAGCAGCATTTTGATGGTCTGGTTGAATGCAGACTGATGCTTCTTTTCCATCGAGTTTCCCTTTGAAGGTAGCAGTTGTTGAATTAAGCCCGCTGCCCCCAGCATAGGGATTTCTCATCCGTTGAATTAATCCTTCAAGGGGTACTGAATAGGTGGCAAGTTTTCCAAGAATGATGATTTTATCAACCCCGAAAATAATCCTATCTGGATTTCTTTCAATTGTTTTTAGAAGGTAGTCAAAAGAAGTCTGCATTGCTGTAAAGCTATCAGTTACAAGATTCTTGAACACATTCTTCTTATCCTCTTGGTACTCGAACGAGGCTGATGGAATCTCTTTCTCGTTTTCGTCGTCAATATCAAATAAACCGCTCATGAAAGAATCTATTTTCAAGACTATATGAAGGTGCTAAGGCCATTCTGCGATTTCCCATTTGTTTTCTTTAGCGAATGATCTCAAAGAAGATTCTGGATTTACCGCTATCGCATGACCACATATTCGCATGAACCAAGAGTCCGCAAGTGTGTTCCCATATCCATAACATTTGGAAAGATCGTGTCCGTTTTCCTTGGCATCCATTTCGACGACTGGCACCTTGCCTTTCCTTCGTGGAACAGACCATCCTCGTTCAGAACCAGAAAGAATGCCATTACGTTTACTTGGCCCGCAGCCATATACTTCGTCCATACCTAATATTCGCCCCATTGCTTCGGCCATAGGCGCTACTGTAGCAGTGACTAAGACAAGTCGATGGCCTTGTTCTCGATGCCATGCAATCTTTTCCCATGCCTGTTGGGATACCTTCGGCTCGAGCAATCGAGGGGCTATTTCATCCGAATATTGTTCTAAAACTGACCAAGAAGCTAGAGAGAGATGGCCCCTGTTCCGTAAAGCGTCATAGGGAGATTTTCCTGTTAGGAGACCAAAAACTGTTCCAAGTGTCCACGCTACTGTGGCATGAGGGATTCGCCATGGACGCCTTCTTGCAAGTACGCCAGTCAGTGTTTTTTCGCTTGAAGCATTGAGCAATGTCCCGTCGAGGTCGAAGTATGCAGCAACCTGTTGCTCTTCGCTCATAGTCACAGCAAGAGGTGAAGACTCATGAGTTCGTCGGTATCGATGAGTGTGAATGTGAGTTGTTTTCGATAAGTGACATCCCATCAGGCGAGATTCTCATCGTTTTCATCAAGGCGACCATAAACACGTCTTCCTGCACGATGATCTTGCCACCAAGTCAGTCGGTCTGCTAGATGTCTTGGGATAAAGAATCCAACCTTCCTCGGCGTAAGACCATGGTTCCTCATGACCCTATCATGGGAAAGATTAGCAACGATGGATTGGGCTGAACATCCTGGGTTAGCCGTTACAAATCGCATTATCTCATTTTTTAATCGTTCAAATCGTGCTTTCTTTTGAGAACCTTTTCCCAATCGTCTTGGTGACATAATTACGACTTTCGCCGTTTACGGTTATGAAAGAAATGGGGGAAATCCCTATTCGAATGAAACTGGTTGAGTGGTTTTCCAATTTGCCGTTGCAAGCTTCTTTGCTTTGCCATCGGCTATAATTGGGGCAATCTTGTCCAAGCGACCATGCATGCCGTGAACATGAAATTTGACACGAAGTTCTGCGGTAAGTGATGCTTCAAGTGCTTGCATTTGATCGTCATCAAGATCAACTGAGGCAAGTGTTTCTCCTGAGGTTTGAGAAAGGATTGTGAGTGTCTTATCTTTACAAGACATAGCAGGTCTGAAATCCATGTCGTCTGGATGATGCATCCAGACAGATAGGTCCAAAGACAATGTGTCTCGTATGTTTACTCGACTGATTTCAACGGATTCAACCATGCCACTCAACCCTTCCAGTCAACAGTCCTTCAAACTCTTTTCGTCTTAACCTACTCGAATGCGATTTCTGTAATGACCGGTTCTTGTATTGTGATTTTTATGGTTAATGTCCAATCGTTCCCTGGGTCTGGGTCTGGGAGAATCTCAACGGTAGAGTCTGGGTTGGTTTGTAGGGCTTGCACGATGAGCACCCATGGTGATTGACCAAATGCTGAACCCGGTTCATTAAGCAGCATGTTCATCACCATTTCCATGCTATCTGAATCATAGATTCCTTCAGCGCCCAATGGATTGAGTTTATCATCTGTTAATTCCGCTTTTGCATTCTCATTTCTTGTTATGTTTCCAGCTTCGGTATCTCCTTGTTTTTGGTAATTATCTTGTGGAACAGTAACAACAAGCGTGAAGTTATCATAAGGCTGAATCAAATCGTTTTCTAATTCGAGAATTGCTTCGTAAGAAATTATCCTACCTGTAGAACCTGGTATGACTTCCTGGCTCCATTCATCTCCTTCTGCAAGGTAGTCCGACCATGATTGTTCAATGACTTTCTCCTTCCAGACAACACTGAAGCGTCGAGATGATACATTGAGTTCAAACACCTCGGTTAAAACTCCTTCTTGGCCATCGTCGATAGTTACAGAACCAACATATATACCGCTTTTATTGGTCGGAATCAGCACTTGATTCTCGGAGGAATCGATGTCATTACGACCATCACCATCACCATCTGAATCAACCCCCCAGTCTAGATCCCAAGAGAAGAGCAAGTCATTTCCTTCGGGATCAACGGATGCTGAAGCATCGAGAAGCACAGAATCACCTGCTCTTGGGTTTTCTGGATATTTTAGATCGATGACTGGCGCTCCGTTTACAACAATGACTGCGGATGTATCGTCGACTCCACCTTGATCGTTTTCGACTGTTAGAGTTACTGTGTAAGCACCAAACATCTTGTACGTATGGGAGGTAAATCCGGTTACTGTCTCTCGTTTTTCACCGTCTCCAAAATCCCAACGATACTCAGTAATGACGCCTTCGACAGCATTCGATTCTCGAGCATCAAATGTCACCATTTCGCCTTCTTGAATAAGAAGAGGATAAGCCTCCATTGTTGCTCTAGGCTCAGGTGCTGTGTCAAGAATCCCCGTGCAACCAGCAAGAGAAAAAGAGCACATGAGAAGGACTAACCCAAGCCCTTTCATTCGCTTATTCCTCCCTTCCATAGTTTCTCTTCAACCTAATCCTATATCTAACCATGTTGTAATGCTGTACACACAGATGGTAGTTTTAGATACCCTTTTCTCGTCCAGAATCATTCAAAAGAAACCTCTTCCGGAAGATCTCCAATTATTTTCGCTGAGTTGAGGTGGCCTCCAATTTCTTCGATAGAATCATGCATCACGACATTCTTTTCTGAATAATTTTCCATCTCATCCTCCACTAAGACGTCCTCAATTGCCGCATTTGATTGATCATAATCTGGAGCAGGATGAACGTGGCTTGGAATTATCTCGTCCTCATCTTCGTCAAGAATTGATTCGATTGATTCTACATTCTCACCTACATCAACAACGTATTGCTTCTTTAGTACCTCGAGTATCTCTTCTTCAGATTCTTCGAAACTAGCTTCTGTTTCTACTTCTTGACTCTTCTTTGAAAAGAAGCGGCGAAAAAATCCCATGATCAACATTAGGAGTTCCTTCTTCATTTCCTTTTCTAATCTTGTTGGCTAAAGCGATAGTTCTTCAATCGTCGCACTCAGCACGACACATGGAACTCCTAAACGGCGAACGAGTTCTTGCATTCGATTTGGAAACAACCGGGATAAGCACTTCCCGTGACCGAATTGTACAGTTGGCTCTTATTGGCTCAGATATCGATGGTTCAGAAGTCTCGTATGATCGATTGGTGAATCCGCGACGTTCGATTCCTTACGAAGCGCAAAGGGTCCATGGCATCTCAGATTCTGACGTACGAGGTGAACCAGACTTTTCTGCGATTGCAGATCAAGTTGCTGCGCTGATTCAAGGTAGCGTGCTTGTCGGTCACAATGTTCGGAAATTTGACATGCCTATGCTACGAAATGAGTTTTTGAGAATCGGGGCTTTACCGCCAGAACCTAAGGCGATTTTGGATACGCTTGAAATGGTTCGAAGACTCAAGTTACCACGCCCACATCGACTGGGGTCCCAATGTGCCCGACATGGTATCTCACTTGAGAATGCCCACACTGCTGCTGCTGATGCTGCTGCTTCATTGTTGCTGCTCTGGAAGCTTGGACTTGACCACCCGACACACTTCCGTAAATCATTACTCGAGGTGGAGCAGTGGTGTGCAACCGGTTCAACAGCATCCCCACAATCAGATTTAGGGCGGCAATTAGATGATCTCGAACTGGTCGACCCAAATGGGATGGTACGTCGTGATGGAGAACACATGGTTCTAGCCGTTGGTCGACATCGAGGACGTCACTTGAAGGAATTGTTAGAATCTGACATCGGCTATCTACACTGGCTTATTTCACCAAATGGTATTGAAGACCAAGGGGCTTCGGAAGAAATCAAAACCTATCTCGGTCTTGATTCAGTTTCCTGAATCTGGAATTGGAGCCCATGGAAGAACATCGCACCAAGAGCCAACTCTCCAAACATCTCGATTCATCATAGCACTGCCAATGAATATAGGACCTTCGTGTCCATCATCAAGCAACTTTTCAAGGACTTCTTTTCCTTTCCCATCGAATTGGACACTTCGCTTCTCCCCACTGGATTCAACTTCGCCTTGATCGCCTACGGGCGTACACGACTCTACAATTGCAATTCCCTGTGCAGGTTTGTACTGATGAATCAGAATTACACCATCTGCAAAATCGCCTTTGTGGAGACTTCCACTTTCATGTCTCCACTTTAACCAGTGTGGGCACCAAGCTTTCCAATCACAAAATCCGCCACAGGAAGATTGCCCAGGTGTCGGAGCAAGTGGTTCTTCTGTAATCTGGGTCGCCTTCCAAGCAGCCAATGCATCTTCCAGAACATTATCGCCTTTAGCGACCCATTTTGAGGTGGTGCTTGTGTACCATCCTTCTGCTCGAACAGGAGGGGGATTGGGGTTGTTTGAAAGTAGAATATCCCTGTACATTCGAAGCTGTCGATTCACTTCTGGTTTGAGTGAACCGATTGGAGCCTTTCCTGTCTTTAGGTCTGCGACGAGCCACCCCGCGAGTTTCCCTTCCTTGTCGACCTCCGCAAGTAGCAAGTCTAAGCGACCCATTAGATGTCCGTCTTTTGTTACTAATTCGCCTTCAACTGCAATAACGAGTGATTGTATTTTTTTCCATAGTGCAACTGTGATTCTTTCGAATGAAAGACCTGCGATTCCAACATGATCTAACAGCATATTTACAGCACCAGTTTGTTGTTTTCTCGCTTCTTTGTACTTGTCTTCCTTCCAATTTGGATGGCGTGGAGTCTCATAGAAAATCTCCTTCTCTTCCTCCCAACGCTTCCTAAGAATCTCCTCTGCTGCATCAGGTAACCAATCAGATTCCGACAATTCACGTCCATCGAGATCGATTTGGAGAAGGTCCTCGATGGAGGCGTGAACTGCTGTACCAAGAGATGCTGCCATTCCCGCTTTACGAGGCAAACCCTGCCTGCTGAGCCAATACATGCGAGGACAAGTCTCGTAACGATTCCATGCCGAAGGTGATAGTCTGTGCTGTCGTTCTTCGACCATGTTCTTCGGTAGGCAATGAGGGACATCAAACCTACGCTTGTAGCCGAAAGTGTTGAATGCCTCCGCCTCGACCTTGGGGCATGGAAGGAACAATGGTCAAGATTCGATCCGATGTGATTACTGAAGAGGCTTTGGTCATTACTTGTTTCCCGAGTGTAGGAATGGTTTCAAGCGTCGTTGGACACTTCCTCATTGACAATTTGGATTTAGAATTTGTTGGTGGCGTTGTCGATCCACGTCTACCTCCGTTAACCCTCGTAACAGATGGGAAGCCAATGCCGATTATTCGTGCTTATGCTGGTAAACCTGAATGCAGTATTGATGGCTGCGACAAAATTATTCTCATCATGAGTGAGTTGGTCATTCCAAGTCCGTTGGTTCATGATATCGTATGGGCATTGTATGATTGGTCAAAAGGTTCCAAAATTCGTATGGGTATTCTTGTTGATGCGTTTTCAAAGGAAGGTTTGTCTGGAAACAACGGTATCGAAGAACCAACGATCGAATATGAGGATACGCCGGAAACCGACCTTGTAGGAATAGGGGCAACAGACAATGTCGTATCCATGCTCGGTGACCTCGGAGTTCCAATGTTAACAAACGGAGTTATTCGTGGTGTTAATGGGGTCCTACTCAGCGAGGCACGGCGTCGTTCGATCGATGTCATGAGCATCATGGTCGAGGCAGATCCACGATTCCCTGACGCAAGAGCTGCTGCTACATTGGTCAAGAAACTCAACTCTATCCTTCCAACAATTCATCTCGATGATGAGCCACTTCTAAAAGAAGCACAGATGCTTGAAGAACAGTTGAAATCTCTTCTTAATGCAGCCACACCTGCGGAGAGCCCTTCTCCTTCATCCATGCTTTACGGTTGAAGTTCTTCGAAGTATAAGCGCTGTAATCACAATGAGTATCACAAGGATGCTCATCCATGAAGGAAGAAGTGGCGTTGTTGTCTTAATCCATGGAATAAATTCTGTTAAAGAATCTCCTCGACTATAGGTGCCACCCAATGAAGCAGTTAGAAGCATACATCCGGTTGATGATGCCCCGAGGGCATTGTGAATGTATGACTCAGCGTTCTTCATAGGTGCATCCAATTTCCAACGAGTGAAGAGGACTCCAATAGCAAGCCCTCCACCAGCGGTGGACAGCAACATCTTGTTCGCCAAGAGCGGAGATGTATGAGCTCCTGTTGGAGAAGCTCCCAAACCTGAGATTATTGCAAATGGGAGCGCAAGTAGCCCGAAAAGTAGAGCGGCATGTGCGGTTGTATCTGCAATTTGAGAATACTGAGAGGATTCAGTTTGTCTCCAAGTAAAGAATGAATGAAGCACAAAACAAAGTCCTGCAAGAGCGAAAGAGCCTACAACTAATTCTGTCGTAATGACGTGGAATGTCCCGTTTTCGATCATAGGCGCCCCTCCAAATAGTCAGCCCCATAGTGATTCCACTGTTCCATATTCCATCCAGCAGGCAATCCCTCGGCGGGTAGTGGCGGCCCTAAATTTTCTTGTTCAACTACTTCCGAAGACGCTTCGTATTTGTTAAATTCAGAAGTCTTCTTTCTTGGAATCTTCAATAAAAGTACTATTCCAAAGAAAAGAACGATGTGGGCAATCGATTGAAGGTTCAATGCCATTTCGCTTGCTTCCCATTTGGGCTCAAGACTGGATAATGAGAACCAGGGAGTCGTTTGAGTAGGTCCATCTCCCTCAAGAATCGCCCGCCATTGGATCGTGTTTTCATCAATAGCGGCAGGTAACAAGGCCTTCCAACAGCCTTCATCAGGGGATGTTGGTAGTTGAATAGGATTCCCTGATGGCTCACGCCATTCAATCACAACGCTCGAAGCATTGATTGTTTCAACACACAAATCAGTCGATTCACCGATGTCTCGAGACGTCGGTGGAGAATACTCTGGATGCAATCGTTGAAGATTCTCAGGAATCGGAATCACGTCCACTTCAAAGGCTTGAGATATCCCAAAATATGGGCTTCCTGAACTATCTCCGTGCTGTACAGCAACATAGAGCGTCTTAGGACCGACTTCATCGGCCCTTAGAATCCATGTGTGTGAATAGACAGATGTAGGTGGGTTATCCATTGAAATTTCGATGTAATTATTCGTATCGCCCATACCATCAGAGAGTATGTCCCACCCGTGTGAGGTTGGGATATCTCCATTTGCATTTGTTGTCGATAATAGGAAGATTCCAAGCGTATCGAGGTTGTGTTCTATTCCAATTCCAGAAATTTTAACCGTAATTTCGGCTGGTTGCCCTACCCAAACTGATTCTGATGGCTGGAGGTCTAAACCGAGATTGGATGTCGCATTCTGGTTTGCATCGCCATGACATGCGCCTCCACATTGCATATCTTCTAATCCGTTTCCTACACCTCCAGGATTTCCACTGACATGAAGAGGAACCAAAAAAGCGAGAACAAGAAAAACTGTCAAACGTGCTCTCAAATCAATCACCTCTCCTAAGAATTACTGCAACAAGGAAAAGAAGGCCGAGGATGGTGTAAAGAGACCCCAAGCCAAAACCAAGAGCAGTTGAAGGACCATCATCAAATTCAGCAGCCTGTGCATCAATTGTGATCTGCGTCGAAGGATTTTGACAAGAGGATTCCAAAACTCGGTCACCAATGATTGTGGTTAATGTGTAGGTTGTCGGGCCGAGAATACTTGGAGTATCTGTAAAACTTGTTTGATTTGTTTGGCCCAGAAGAACCCCATTCCGATAAACGTTGAAATCCGCAGATTCTTGATTATTCCACGTCCACACTAGATCGACATTTCCATTTGATAGTGATGAGGTCAAGGCTGGGCAAGTCAATGCAGATAGCGCTTGGATAACTGATGTTGTTTCATCAATTGCACCAGATTCATCTGTTACGACGAGCGTTACAGAAACACTCCCTGCAGCGGGCATAAGGAAAGAAATATCCGTCCCAGATGTTGAGGATTGTCCGCCGGAAGATTGTGACCAGGCCCATTGATAGCCAATGATTCTATTATCTTGATCGGAAGAAGAATCGGCTGTCAATTGAACGCGTTCACCAGCGTATGCAGATTCAGTCAATGTCGTTATGACAGCGATTGGAGGGGCATTGGAAATTGTAATTGATGTCGATGAAAGTCCCGTTTCTTCGCCATCTGTAACAAGAACTTCCACACTCCATATTTGTCCAGGGCCAAGATATGACGAAGGGACAGTGGTTGCATTGTCCAGAGACCCCTCCCTAAATCCATTCCTAAACCATGTAATGGTGGTTACCTCTATGGTATCGGAATCAATATCCGAAGAGTCGATTACAAGCGTAATATCTTCTTGTGAGTTGATTGATTCACCAACAGTTGCTGTTACTGATGGTTCAGAATTTATGATGTCAACGTACAATATTTCACTTTCTGAACTGGTATCAGAACCATCGAATGCATGAATGACTGCTGACCAGCTCTGTCCTTTCGAGGTTTGAGATGATGGTAATGGATTCACGTTATTCAATTCTGGTTGAACAACATCATCAAGATACCACTGAATGTTGAATGTGAGACTATCTAAGATATCGGCATCGGTCATCAGAGCATCAACTGAGACGTTTGTTAGACTCGTTGCTTGTGTAGCGCTAATTGATGCTGATTGTAAAACAGGAGCACTATTTTCAATCATTATAGCAGGAGAAGATTGCCATGAGGACCATGTCGTTCCGTCATTTACACGAACACTTACGCTCCAAAAATCCCCTTTCATGGTGTTCGGCGAAGACAGTATTTCTGATTCCATACCTGTCTGTACGCCATTCTTCATCCATCGGTATTCTGTATCTTCAATTGAGTCCATATCATCATCTGATGAAGTAACTGTAACACTTAGGTCGCTTTCTGTAGTCGGATTGTTTGGTGTAATGGTAACGCTATCGACTGAAGGAGGAGTGTTCGATGTGGTTGAACCGATAACAACCGCAGACGATTTTAACCAAGACGAAGTATCTGTTCCATCAGAAACCCGCATTTCGATCTCCCATGAATCTCCGTTTCGAGTTGCAAATGAAGGAAGAGGAGAAAGCCCGTCCAAAGAGGGTTGGAGATTGTCATCAAGATACCAACGATATTCGTACGTAAGCGTATCCATTGAATCAGCATCTGAAGAAGAATTCAGGACAGATAGATCATCTGTTGTTCCAGGATTTGAAACCCCTATTGAGACAGAAGAAAGTACAGGTGCTGAGTTGCTGATTGTAATCGAACTGGAAGCAACCATTGTTCCGAAATCTGTCCCATCGCTTGGAGTAACTTCAGCGTTCCAGTTCTCGCCCTTTTCTGTCTGAGAAGAAGATACGGACATTAATCCATTTAACGATGTTTCAAGAACACCGTTTTTGAACCATTGAATTGTTGAGCCTGCTTCTGTATCACCGTCTACATCATCAAAGGTATATGATAAAACAAGAGTGTCTGTTGTACTTGCAATGGTTGGACTGAGCAAGATATTGCTCACCGT
>JAKMFY010000257.1 GCA_022425185.1 Candidatus Poseidoniaceae archaeon
ATTGCAACCTGTCCACTCTGCCGGAATGCCATCCAGGTTCCTTCTGTGGTTTCAAGGACAACATGGCCTTTTTTCAATATGGATTTCGAACGAACTACGGCTTCGATTGGTTTTCCTAAGTGGTCTCCTGTGGCCTGATTTGTTTGAAACACAAGAGAACCTTTTGTCGATTCGGTATTCTTTCCTTGCTCAAGAATATGAAGTGCTTCTTGAGCACCTTCCTTTGTCGTTGAACGAATTCCAAAAAGGACGGGCGAATTGCCTCTTGGTGCTAAAAGACTGGTGCCGAGTTTTGGATTTCTGCATAGAAATGTATCTTTAAGAGATTCAACTTCAATCAATGCTTTTTCATCTAATTGACGGGTTCCCTCTGCTTCGTTGATTCTCCATGCAATGGCTTCGTATGTACATCGAAGTGCTGGCCATAGGACCGCTGCTGTTGCTCCGATTCTCCCATTTCCACCCCAGTAGCGTGTTACATCTGGTAGATTTTGGAGTTTAATTTCGGACGAAACTGCAGATTTGTAAAACGATTCATCAGTGATTAAATTGCTTGTCCATATCATTCCAGGATCAGCTGGGTACTGTGTACGTTCGCTGTGGTCACTTATCCCAAGGTCTCCTTTGAGTGTAATGATGTTATCATTCCACCACTGGTCGAGATGCATAAGCAGTTCCTCTTCAGCTTCAGTGATTAATTCAACGGCAACCGACGCATTTCCTCTTGTTCGTTGTTTCGCTAATGGCCATAACCTGACAAGACGGGGTGACCTAAATGACACATTTGGGGGCAGATCTTCCAACAAACGGAACAATACTTCTGTGGTACATCCACCATTCAAAGAATCAGTATCATCTAGTCCAAGCCATCCCATTTTACCACCTCATAGGATCGTATTCATCACCAGAATCTGATGTGTCAAGAACTCGGTCGATCACTTGTGGCAAGCCATGTTGTGATGAGACTTCGAAGGTACGTGCACCTACAGCCCAACCTGCTCCCATGTCGGATTTTCTATCTCCAACCATTGTATCCAATACGTTCCATGATTGAGGTTTGACCCCAGCCCAATCAATTTTAGACTGAACGACGCGTTTATTTCTCAAGATTTCGTGTCCCGTACGAAGCATACCAGGCCATGGTTTTCTACACCCACAACGGTCTCTATTCCTGTGGGGGCATGTGAGGATGATATCGATTACAGCACTTGAATTCTCGTCCAATAACTGTTTGCGCAGTTCTTCGTGAATTGTTCGTAATTGATCAACATCCCATAAGCCTCGCATAATTGGGGATTGGTTTGTGACAACACATATTGTAAATCCCGATTCACGTAATTGAGCAATCGCATGACCTGCACCCGGTATGATCTTCATTTGTGATGCATTATTGACGTATCCTTCCCGTCCATAATTGAGGACACCATCACGGTCAAGGAAAGCGATAGGGCCATTTGCCCATCCCTCTCCGTCAATGACAGGTCCCTTCATGGTTCACCCAAGGGTTGGGGGTTGTTGGATTTAGTGGAGCAAATAAGAGCAAATGTTTCTATCTAGGTTACTCTAGGACTCCATATGCTGATACCCAAAGAGTATGCCACAATTTGTGGTGCTTTGGGTATGATTTTACTCGGTTATTCTTGGCATAAGCGTCATTCAAACGGTGTGAGTAGGTCCGCTCAAACAGGATGGATGCTCGTTGCTCTCTATTTTTTCAACGAGTCTGGTTATTATTTTGAAATCGGTGATTTAGTTCTCACTGTCATGACAGCGTTAGCCCTACCGCTTGGTGTGGGATTGGTTATTGCTGAGGCTCGTTCTTTAACAAAACGGGACCGCGATGCTCTCAATTGGGCGAGAGGTTGTATTGCCTATGCAGGAGGTCCATACCTACTGATTGCCTCAGTGCCATGGTTCAGTGTTCTCGCAATTTGGTTTGTAGCATCCCAAGTCGCACTTTTTCTTTCGTTTACGGGGACTGCTGATATACAACTTGGCGAGACATATGTCAATACAGAATCTGGAACCTTTCTCTGGTCTGAATGGGACGGTAATAAGTGGTTCATGACAGATTCTTTTGCAGAACATCCGTATCAGACAGAACTTATCATGGCTGATGGTGGTATGATTGGTATCAACTTCGTGCTCGCTTGTACTGCCCTCCAATCAATGATTGTGTTTATTGGTGCAATTTCTGTACTTGATATCGATCGTAAGAGAAGAATCCGAGCTCTTCTCTTCACCATCCCAATAATTCATATTTTGAATCTCTTTAGAAACGCAGGATTGGTTTGGATGCATATCTCCTACGAAGGGTGGGAATACCTAGGTATGAGCATGTTTGAGTTTGGCCATTCTTACGCTTCCAGAGTTGTATCTCTCTTTGCAATGTTCATTATGGCAATTGCAATGTTCGAACTTTTACCAGAATTACACAGACACATACTACGTTTGTTGGAGTCCGTCGGATTACGAAAACGCCGGAAACAACTCAGTTAGTTCTTCAACCAATCTGAATCAGGAGAATCTCTGTGCCATAGCTTTCCGCTTTGCACAGGATATTCGATATGTTCACGACCTTGACTATCCATTAGTCCCATCAAGCTTGTAGGAGGTTGTGATTCAGATGCGTCAGATAGTTCCTGTCCAAATGTATACGATTCTAATTCATTAGGTGCATCAAATGTTGGAATTTGGTCGCTACTCATCGGAGGCATTGTATCATTTACTGGGCCAAGATTTGGAGCAACTAACAGTGTTTCTCCATTATCCATTGCCATCATTCGCTCTGCAAAGGCATCAGTTTTGTTCCATTCGTCTTGTTGTAATTCATCAGGGCCTCTTGCACTGCCACGAACAATTA
>JAKMFY010000272.1 GCA_022425185.1 Candidatus Poseidoniaceae archaeon
ATTGCATGTGCTTCTTTCTCTTCGAGATCCGCTTGATATGATGCAATTTCAGCACGAGACAAGTTTTCTCCTTGAACACCGAGTGCTTCTTGTTGCTGAACGTAAACACGTCGATCGACTTCAGCAGCTTTCTGACCTTTTTCAGATTCAGCAACATTCTCAGCAACTTGAACTTCTCTGGCACGGTCAGCATTTGCCTTACCGATTGCACCATCACGCTCAGCGTTTGCAACGTCGACAAGAGCGTTGTTTACTGCTCCTGCAGCAGCTTTCTTACCGATGCTGTTGATGTAGTTGGATTCATCTGTAATATCGATGATGTTAACATTGATGAGGTAAAGTCCCAATTTGTGAAGTTCAGCACCAACGTTGTCACGGATTAATTCTAGGAATGAATCGCGGTCTTGGTTGATTTGTTCGATAGTCAAACTTGCAACAGTCAGACGAAGTT
Organism: Candidatus Poseidoniaceae archaeon; assembly: GCA_022425185.1. Classification (GTDB taxonomy): domain Archaea; phylum Thermoplasmatota; class Poseidoniia; order Poseidoniales; family Poseidoniaceae; genus MGIIa-L2. The sequence continues at coordinate 452 of JAKMFY010000272.1, forward strand.
GTCCCAGGATGATCTCTTGAGCCATTCCTTCAATATCGGCTTTGGTTAGGTGAAGCAAACGCTCAGCAGCGTTAGCCATAATGAGGGGGTTCGTGCTCACACCAACTGTAAATGTCGAAGGAACATTGATACGAATATTTTGGAGTGAAAGTGCGTTGTCCAAAGGAATTGAAATTGTCATTGGTATAAGTGAAATTTTCTTGTATTCTTGAATTAGAGGCCATACCATCACAGCACCTCCATGGATACATCGAGATGCTTTACCACCCTTTATTCGTCCATAGACGACCAAAATTTCGTCAGATGCACAACGCTTGTACCTTGTAGCAACAAGAATAATTCCAAAAGCTGCTACTGCTAATACGCCAAAAATAATGAAAACTGCCCAGAACGATGCATCCGCCATGTATGGAACTAACGTTGGTCGTTATTAATGACTTTGCCTACATCTCTAAGATGCAGTTTTAGATGCAATTCCTCATTCTTCTGATGATAAATCGTCAAGAGGTGCAACAATCATTGTCGATCCTATGATGTCCACGACTTTAATAAACTCGCCAGATGCTAGATGCATTTCCTTGTTCTGTGCCCGCGCTAAAAGGGTTTTCAGGGTACCGTCAACTGGTACTTGAATCTCTCCTGTTTCGTTTGGCTTTATGCGAGAATAGACTTGTCCTCTTTGACCAATTGCATCGGCGTAATTGACAGTTCCATCAGCTTGTAATTGATTGATTGCATACATCATTTTACCCATCCCGTACATGCCTGATGCAGCACCAACTCCACCTGCTAGAACAGCAACAACATCATTGCCAGTTGCTGATAAGCCAAACATCCCAGTCAAGCCAAACATCATGACTGCTACTGAAAGGCCTTGAATACTCATGATCTCAAAAGCGCCGCCACCGGCATCGATATCAATTCCAAATGCATCGGAAACACCTCCAAGAACATCTCCAACGAGCATGAGTATCATCATGATGAAGAACAAAATTCCTCCAAGGAGTGCACAACTCACAAAGATGATTTCCATAAGAGAGGGAGCCTCAATACCTACAAATTCAGCGAGCCACTCAAATAAGGTCATAGTGGTAAATAACGGCTAGTCATTAATTGTCTTTTCTAGTCATTTGGTTCAGTTTGTACCTTTCTATGGCCACAATTATTGACAGGGAGAGTCCGGATGCCAATGCGGATATTATATTCGGAACTCCAGCACTCCACAGCAGCAGCCATACCCAAAGGGGTAGGAATAACATTAGAGTCCTACGAATAAAAGGCCAAAAACCACCGAACAATTCTTCAGATCCGTCGTCAATTGCTCTTATTGTAGTTGCAGTTAATGGGTCAACGGGAATCATGAGAACAGCCCGGTAGTTAAACGAACAACAAGACAATCAAAGAAACGATCCACAGTGATACACCCACTCCAACACCTTTGCCTTGGCCTTTGATTGCATCGTCATGTACCTCTCTATTGAGTTTAAGCGGGTTGAGGATAAGTTCTCGTTGTTCTTGTCTGAAAACAACAAGAGCTAGCATAAATGCAGCAGCAGCACCGCCTCCGAAGAGTGTTGTAATCCAACCCTCCACCTCACCAATTAATTTGATAGACAAAAACACTTGGGTGATGGCGAACATCATCCATAAAAACGAACCTCGCTCTGCTGCGGCCATGATTATCCTACACACTCCTTCCTCTTGAATCCAATGC
>JAKMFY010000278.1 GCA_022425185.1 Candidatus Poseidoniaceae archaeon
GAATTCGGATTCAAGAAGGACTTTTTACAAGTGACATTCTCAGGGCACAGAGGATTTCACCTCCATTATCGTGACCCATCTCTTTTTCATTTGGATTCGGAAGCAAGAAGAGAACTTGTATCTCACATTCGGGGTGAAGGGGTTGATGTTTCAGGTGGTTTGGCCCAATATAATGACGCCAATTCCAAAGGATGGTCTAAGCGGATTCGGAGTCAAATACCCACGTTAATCGAGAAATTAACAGATATTGCAGCAAATGCTGAAAATTCTAAGTCGACACTCAAAACGCTACATCTCGAACTGAAGGAGCAATTACGCAGAGAGGGAAAACCTGGTCGTGGAATCGGCTCAATTCAGAAGTTAGCAGATCTCTTTGTACATGAGGATCGATTACAACGTGTCCTCGATGGAAAATTTGCAGCTCTTGGAAAATCACAAGGATTGTTTTTGGATTTAGTTAAGTCCGATGCATCAATTGTACTCGGAGCGGCAGGTGAAACGGATGAAGTCGTAACGATTGATGTCCGGAGACAAATAAGATGGCCCACATCACTTCACGGAAAAACCGGTATGCGGGTGACAGAATTTGAGTTAGAACGTTTAGATCCAGATCGATCAAATCCTTTTGACGCATTGAATGAGGCCTTCATTTTCGGAATGGATAAAAATCTTAAAATTGAAATCACAGTCGAAGATGCAATTGTTCGTTTTGGGGATCAAATGCACGAAGTCAATCAAGGGGATGTCCTCGACGTTTCTGAATCTGCGGCTACATTTCTATGTCTCAAGGGTTGGGGTTCTCTAATCTAATCTTTTCATTCAAATCAATGATTTCTCATATCCTAATTGTGGGAAGGTTCAAGGGCAGTATCATCTCCAATACATTTAGAGGTGAGCCGATGCGCCGTAAGAAAAAGAACAAATCGCAAACTGTTCCTGCCACACCATTGCCTCCAATGCCCGCAATGCCTCTACCACCACTCGCAGGTGAACAGCCTCTTCCAGGTGCGCCCCTGCCTCCATTGCCGACACCTCAAGTCGAATTACCAAATGCGCCTCTTCCAACCCCTCAACCACTTCCACAAGCACCTGCAATTACGCCTTCTGTCCCTCAGCCAGCTCCACCACCACTCGAAACGCCGAGCAAAGATACCAACGAATACGGGGACTTGTGGGCTAAACGCTCTGCAAAACCTCTTCCACAAATTTACGGTGCTATTGACAGGCTAGGTACTGGAGAAGCAGGTTCTCTACTCGATCGTTACTCAGACAGATTCGGACACTCCTTAGACCGAGATATCATCGTTTTGAGGAAAAAGGAACGAGAAGAGGCCTTAAACGAAATTCGCTCTGAACCTGTTGTCGAATTACTTGATGAAGAAGAACCGGACCGTCTTTCAGAAGTGGAAAATGAATTGCGTTCTCTCAAGCCCCAATATGAAGCAGCAAAAGCCGCTCAAGACAAAGCATCTCTCAAAACACTCGTTCCTCAACTCGAGGCGTTAATGCGCGAAAGAAAAGAACTCAAAGGCATCGCATCAACTCCTAAACCCAAGAAGGTTGCACCGGTTGAAGTACCCGTAGAGTCTGAAGAAGAAACTGAAATGGATGATGCCGATCATCTATTTTCGCAATTCTTTGGTATTGTTAATGATTTACTAGGCGATGAATTACCAGAAGATGCAATTGAATCCTTCATGGCATCGGATGGCTTTGAATTGTTCAAAGAAGTTGGAGCAGATCCTGCCGCTATTGACGATAAACGTCGCGGAGAATTTTTCAAAATCATTGATGAACAACTTGGTAATATGCCTGATGATTCGATCAATTCTTTCGTAGAATCAGGTGATTTTGCACTGTATAAGCAAATCTCGGAAATGTACGCATAGGTAAAGTGATAATATGGGATTACTCGATAAAGTCGAAACGAAAGATGAAGATGTCAAAAAAGCCAAACCAGTTGCTAAGGCCGCAAAGGTTGCTAAGCCTGCTAAGGCTGCGCCCAAGAAAGTGGCAAAGAAAGCAAAGAAGGAATCGAAGCCCAAAGTCAAAAAGGCTCGCCCTGAAGGCCTATCTTCTGAGTTTGAAATAGCATCGAGTTTGAATCGAGTCATTTCATGGTGGGTAAATTTCACCGTAAATTTCTCCATTCTAATTGGCGCACTCGTCATGTC
>JAKMFY010000286.1 GCA_022425185.1 Candidatus Poseidoniaceae archaeon
CAACCAGGGGGACATTCGCTTCAATGGCTTGCCCTTCCTCACAAGATACTGAAATGACAGTACCGCTGATCGGTGCTTGGATTTCGTTTTGCATTTTCATAGCTTCAAGAATGAGAATAACTTGTCCTTCTTTGACAACGTCTCCGAGAGATACTTCTACAGTAACGACTTTTCCAGGAATATTAGCGGATACTGTACCACTCTTCTTCTTCTTTGATCCACTACTTCTGCGTGCACGTGGCGCAGCTTGTGCATTTGGGACTTCGATATTGAAGGTTTTTCCTTCGACGACAGCATCCCATGAGCCATCATCCTTTGCAGTGAGTTCAACCTCGAATTCAACACCGTCAACTTTCACTGTTCTTTTTTCAACCATATGTTCATCTCCATGGGCTGCGGCTACTTCGTTGAGCCATTAGCGAAGATTTGCCCATGACAATTCTGCGATGGTCTTGTGCCCATGCTTCTCCAGATTGCCGCCCTTTTCCAGATGGGTCATCTGTGCCAGCATCAACCATGCTTAGGACTGCTGCGATAGCGGCCATTCGTAATGTTTGATCGTCGGTCATGAGAATACCTCAAAGTGGAATATTACCGTGCTTCTTTGCAGGTCTGATTTCTTCTTTATCAAGGAGCATCAAGAGTGCTCTTGAAAGTTTAGAGCGAGTTTCGCTTGGCTCGATAACATCGTCGATGTATCCCATTGCGGCAGCTTTGTATGGATTTGCAAAGGTTTCTGTAAAGTCAGACACAAGTCGCTCGCGTTCTTGGTCTTGATTTCGTGCTTGTTTGAGTCTCCTGCGATGAATGATTTCTACGGCTCCGTCAGCACCCATGACTGCTAATTCCGCTCCAGGCCAAGCAACATTGTAATCTCCACGAATGTGCTTTGAGGACATGACGTCATAGGCACCACCGTATGCTTTTCTTAGAATAACTGTCAACTTGGGAACTGTTGCTTCAGCGTATGCATAGAGTAACTTAGCACCATGACGAATGATTCCTCCCCATTCTTGATTTGTTCCAGGTAGGAATCCAGGTACATCTTCAAGAGTCACCAATGGTATGTTGAAGGCATCACAAAACCGTACAAATCGTGCCGCCTTATCGCTTGCATCGATGTCGAGACATCCTGCGAGAATCTTTGGCTGGTTTGCAACGACGCCCACGGTATGTCCTGCTAAATGTCCAAAGCCACAGACGATGTTCATTGCATAATCTGCTTGAACTTCTAAGAAACCCCCGTCATCGAGGACTTCTCGAATAACATCAGTCACATCGTATGGTTTGTTGGAATCTTCAGGAATGATTTCACTTAATGCCTCACAGGTTCGGTATGGGTCATCAGATGTTTTTCGAACTGGAGCACGAGACATGTTGTTTGAAGGGAACATGTCACAAAGATCTCGTGCCAGTTGGATAGCCGAGTCATCACTGTCTGCAGTGAAGTGAGACACCCCTGACTTCGATGCATGCGTCATTGCTCCACCTAAGTCTTCGAAGGATACGACTTCGTTTGTTACGGTCTTGATGACTTCTGGACCTGTGATAAACATGTGAGCAGTTTTGTCCACCATTATTACGAAATCAGTAATAGCAGGACTGTAGACTGCTCCACCAGCACACGGACCCATGATGACGCTGATTTGAGGTACTACTCCAGAGGCACGTACGTTTCTAAAGAAAATTTCAGCATAGGAGCCTAATGATGCAACTCCTTCTTGAATACGTGCTCCGCCAGAGTCGTTCAAGCCAATAACTGGGCGTCCAGTCTTGAGAGCCATGTCAAGTACTTTGCAGATTTTTAGCCCATGCATCTCTCCTAAGGAACCTCCATAGACAGTGAAATCTTGAGCAAATGCGAATACTTCTCGACCGTTAATCATTCCATGGCCAGTAACTACTCCATCGCCAGGGATGACGTTCTTGTCCATGTCAAAATCACGACATCGATGTTCAACAAGTGCATCTATCTCTTGGAATGAACCATCGTCAAGGAGCATTTCTAGGCGCTCACGTGCCGTCATTTTTCCTCGATTGTGCTGTGCCTCAATTCGTGCTTGTCCGCCTCCTGCTTCACTTCGAGATTTTCTTGCACGAAGGTCATTGAGACGTTTTTCTGTCGAAGACATCTTGCTCACCAGTTCCTGCTTGGGCATACCGCCCTTATTGGTTGCCCTTGATTACAACGGTAAACATCGGCCTTCAAGAGGTTCGTAAATGAACCACTTCCCAATCTTCTTTTCCGTATGGAGGATCTCTCCAGTCAGGGTCTCCTGGTAGAATCAATCCCTCACCAATGGACGCCATTTCCTTTGCCAGTTGGTGATGCATTCCTATCAGATCTTGCCACTCAACTTGCCCACTTCGTAACTTGGACCAAAGCCGTAGATTTCTCCAAGACTTGCACAAGCGCTCGAATAATTTGAGATGAAGGCGAGCAGAGATTGGCCACCACACAAGGAGGATAAGGGATACAAGTGGCCATGGAATGAACGCTAATGCTGGAAGAATATAACCAGGTAATTCGACATCCTGTAGGAAGGAATTCTTAGACGCAAGTAACCATCCTATAGAAATTGAAGTGAAGATCCACCATATCGGATATAAGGCCACTGAATAGAGAAGTTTCATCGATCCAATTGCAGAATGGGTTTCTTCATTCTTCGACTGGATGATAATGACAAGTCGAATGAACATGTAGGGTACGATTGTTCCTATCATTGCAGACCAAGTTACAATTCCGAGCATCCATGAAGCAGACCATATCCATAAAATCATATTTTTCAAGAAGGCTGTTTTGGATATCTTTTTTTCTCGGTCACGTAATTCCCATGATCGAAGGCCAATGTGTTCCATCTCACTATGATGTTTTTTGAATTTGGTTTCCATCTCAAGGTTGCGTTCTGGGTCGTTCTGGGCGAGGTATTGCCATGCAGCACGAACTCGACGAGAACCAAGGACGGCTTCATGAAATGTGATTGGTTTTACTTCATCCCCGCTACGAGCAGTGTGGATCATACGTCGAGCACGCCAAACAAGTTCTCGATCTTCCCATGTCTCTTGGGCTTGATTGCAACGTTGGATTTCAGTATGGAGTAAGTTGGTCATTTCTTCACACCATACTCGATCATGAGCTAGGTCACCATGCTCCGCAAGTTCTTCTGATGATGGTTCTGATGCACCATCTTCACCAGGGAGTGGTGGATACGTAAGGCGACGATTAACTTGCAAACTTACCCGTTCCCTGAACTGATGTTGATCACTGTAATGCAATCCAATAGGGACGAGGTGAGGTCTTGGTTTATCCATCTCATCTGCTTTTCGAATCGAATCGAGAAGGATACGTGCAGCACCTGTTCGCATCTTTACAGGATGTGCTTTTGTGTGACTGATTCCTTCTGGGAAAATTGCAACACGTTGTCCGTTAGCAACACTAGAGGAAAGGGTGTCAATAAGACCTGAGTTGGCTTTCTTTCTCTCCTCTTTATCGCCAACGTCATCTTGTGATCGAAAGACAGGTTTTGCATCGATTGCTCGAAGTATACGTCCTAAAATTGGAGTTTTGAACAATGGGCTCTTTGCAGCAAATGTCAATCCCCCTGGTAAGGCTGCCATCATCAGCATCGGATCAATAAGGCCGCCAGGGTGCCATGCAGTGAACACAATGCCACCTTCCTCAGGTAATGTGTCAAGGTCAACCAAGGATATTTCTCTGAACCATGTGTCCATGAGTGCTCGATTGACTCTTCGTACACGTGTGTAGCCTTTGCTAGGCTTCAGAGCATACGGGTCTTTCTCCCATGCCATGCTCATCCTTTCTCTTTCTAGCATTTCATCTCATCGACGATTTTGTTCCAAATTGGTGAAAAGAGTCTGCTTTACGTAGATTGGACGAGTCATTCATAACCCACGTGCCACTGGATTAAGCATGGACAAACCGTTGCGGATTATTATTGCCAAACCCGGGCTCGATGGTCATGACAGGGGTGCAAAGGTCGTGGCTCGAGCCTTACGAGATGCTGGTCATGAAGTCATTTACACCGGTCTAAGGCGAACTCCTGCTCAAATTATTGAAACCGTTCGCGATGAAGATGCTCGCTTACTTGGTCTCTCATCGTTATCTGGGGCCCATGGACATCTG
>JAKMFY010000295.1 GCA_022425185.1 Candidatus Poseidoniaceae archaeon
AAATTGTATCACAAGAACAATCTCTCGTAGAAGAATCAGAACCATCCGTAATTGGACATGGCGTTAAGGGTGGAAAAAAGGAGAAGAAAAAAATGAAAGAAGAACAACCAGAAGGAATTACTTATCTTGAATTTGAAACATTCATGGAAGTAGAATTACGAGTGGGTAAAATTATCAGCGTTGATGACCATCCGAACGCCGATAGATTGTACGTTGTGAAACTTGATGATGGGAGTGACTCTGAACGAACGATATGTGCAGGGATTAAGGAATATTATTCTGTTGAGGAACTTCTACACAAAACAGTAGTATTTGTTGCTAATCTCAAACCAAGGCCCTTACGTGGTGTTGTAAGCGAAGGTATGATGCTTGCCGCAGACGATAACAGTGGTACTGTGAAATTAGTTACGATTGATGGTGAAATTTCATCAGGTTCACTCGTTCGATAATCGATCTCGTACTGCTTCCATGCATAGTCTTGAATGAATTTTAGCCTCGCTTGACAATTCTGGTAAATGGATTCTCATTTCAGGACCATATGAATCTGGCAACGAATTTAGGTTTATTTCGATGTTAAAAATAGCTCCTTTCAGGGCTGCTGACGCCAACAAACCCGCAACACCAACATCAGATACAGCATTCTCGTTACCTAATGTTGCTAAACTTGGCAATAGTTTCAATAAATCCAGAGCGAAGCATGCTGTATCATAAGGAACTTTAGCGGCACCCAACATTGAATTCCTAATTTCCTCTCGTCGTACTACTTTTTCATCATCAGTCGATTTAGGCATCTTAAATCCAGCAACAACTGCATCAAATGCTTGACTATCCAATTGAGCTAATTCTAATCCATCTTCTAGAAGGGGGATGGCTACAGCGTTAATGGATTCTGAAATACCCCATCCTTCCTGATACTTTTCATTGCCAAGGGTAAGGTCTGCAACCATTTTTGCTAATGCAGCCGCTTGACCCAAGGCAACGCCTGCTGCAGAACCCCCCCCTGGAGTAGGGTTGCTGCTCGCTAACGCTGATTGAAATTCCTTTAGTGTAACATCTGCCCAATTCATTCATCATCACCTTCTAAGCACCATTCGATGATCCGTTCATGCGGATTAAAGTGGTGAATACTGCTCAATCCGAGTTCTTCTATTGCCAAATTGACAAGTTCTTCATCTGACAAATCTTCTGAATTAGCGTACCATTTGCCAGCTTCAAGCATTGATTCGAGCGGAACTAGACCTACAATTTCAGAACCGATAGCAACTCCACCCATGTCGTTTGCGAGTGATGCAATCACATCATAAGCATGGTGAAGATTTGTGTGATGATAGTGTTGTAAATTCATAGAAACTTGGCTAATGCCATGAGATTCTAAAGGTACGCCCATACCCTGAACGTACTGGAGTAATCCTTGTGTTCTAAATTTCTTTGATTTATCAGACGATTTCATCAATCTGCCACTTGATCGTACAATAGAACCTATTTGTTTTGAGATAGAAGCATTTTTTTCATCCACATTTACGTTGTAAGCGATGAGAATATCCCTCGCACCCACCGTAATCGCCCCTGATTTTTTGGAAATATCATCCCAAACCTTTGATCCGAAATCTGGCAGCAACGTGGATTCTCCGTGTATTGTTGAATTTCCATTAAAACGATGAACCAAATCCTCATATTCACCTTTTCTCAATACCGAAAGGGAATTTCTGGATTCATCAGAAGCGGCTCCACCATACATAAAAACAGGAACATCCAATTCACCAATTTTCTTAGCCACTCTTTGTGCGATACGCACGCATTCATCCATAGAAACTCCTGAGATAGGGACAAATGGACATACATCTACACAACCCATACGAGGGTGTTCCCCTGAGTGATTTCTCATGTCGATTTCACTGATAGAAGATTGGATGAGTAAGATTGCAGCCCTTTCAACCTCATCTGGATTACCTGCAAATGTAATCACTGTGCGATTGTAATCAGAATCCGGCTCAATTCCTAAGATCTTTACACCAGGAATCCGGGCTGAGTCAACAATACGGTTTATTTTTTCTAAATCCCGACCTTCTGAAATATTCGGTACGCATTCAATAATGGCCCTGCCCATAAACCATGGTTTTGGCTAGGGACTTTGAACATTGACCTTTTCAACCATACAAACCATCAGGAGAAGAAGTCATTCCTCCTCTTGATTTTTTCTTTTGGAGGCGTTGTATCGCCTCCATAACATCGGAATGTTTGACCACACTGCGTTCTTGTCTAATTGCAATCATGCCTGATTCAACACATACTGCTTTGAGTTCTGCTCCACTAAACCCTTCAGTCGATTGCGATATGGCCTTTATTCGAACACCTTTCGTATTCATAGAATCCAGATGGAGTTGAAGTATTTCCGTTCGAGACACATCATTAGGGATTGGTATCTCTATGACGCGGTCAAATCTCCCTGGTCTTAATAATGCATCATCTAAGATATCTGGTCTATTTGTGGCTGCAATAATTTTGACATTTTCTAATTCATCAAATCCATCTAGTTCTGCCAAGAGTTGCATAAGAGTTCGTTGTACTTCTCGGTCGCCACTTGTTGAACCATCCAATCTCTTAGCTCCAATGGCATCAATTTCGTCAAGGAAAATAACTGATGGGGATTTCTCTTTCGCAAGTGAAAACAATTCACGCACAAGCCGACCACCTTCTCCAATATACTTCTGTGCAAGTTCAGAACCAACCATGCGAATGAAGGTGGCATTTGTATGGTGAGCAACTGCTTTTGCTAACAAGGTCTTACCACAACCCGGCGGCCCAACCAGGAGTACACCTTTTGGTGCTTTTATCCCCACTTTTTCAAATAAATGAGGTTTTAGTAAAGGTAATTCAATCGCTTCCCTAACTGATAGAATTTCTTCATCTAATCCAGCAACCATCTCATAGGTAGTATCCGGTTTCTCGATCATCTCTGAACCACTTACAATTGGATCCCATGCATCATTAAGAACTTCAATGACAGACAGGGTGTCTTGGTTCAAAGCTACTCTCGTTCCTGGTTTTAGAAGGGAAGGTTCAATTCTTTGATTCAAAGCAACTTGAAAAACAGTACCATTTGATGAACGGACAATTGCTCTTTCTGGGTCTAGGACATCTTGTAGAGAGCCAATAATCAATGGGGGTGAGCGTAGGTGACGAACCTCTTCTTCGAGTCGAGATGCTTGCTTTTTGACACTTCGCAATTCAGATTCAAGATGAGTTCTTTCGCTAATCAGTTCTTGGGTTTTCTCTTGTAGGTTTCTAAATTCAGATTCAAGAACCTGAAGATCATCATCCTTAGATGATTTCATTGAATCTGAGCTGCGCTCTACTTCACTACCCATCGTAACCGTTTACTCCTAACGCCGATAGTTCATCAACACATCGTTTAGACCATGGGGTTTCGTTGCGAAGGGTTCATGAATTGTCGAGGCCAGGATAAATTGGGGATATCATGGCGGATTGCGAGTTATGTGGAGCAACGAAGGTATCTACAAGAGAACATCGTGTTAACAAAGCAATGTTAGCAATTTGTCAGAGATGCATCGGCCAACTAAACCTCCAACCTAAGCAAGAAGCGCCTGGTTTGTCCCGAGCGCGTTCTGCACCTCAGCGTAGTACACAACCC
>JAKMFY010000006.1 GCA_022425185.1 Candidatus Poseidoniaceae archaeon
TTGGATGGGAAGAAGCTGCTCTCGAAGATGCAGCATCACTTTCAAAGTTGCACGAGTACGCTGGAAGAGTAGAGGAATAAGAATGGAATCAATTCCAAAGGGTGTGTATTCACACGTAACCTTGCGGAAACGTTGGTTCATCCTTTCGATATCTCTCGGAATTCTTGGTTTTGGAATTGGATATCTCATCTTCAATCAGCTCCTTATCGGATTTGTTGGAAGCCTGGTTGGCCAGTTTCTAGCCATTGAGGATTATATCGATCGGCGTTCAACTGCGAATAAATGGATCGAAGAGATGTTGAGCGCCCTCCATGTCGACATCGAAGATTTCGAAGGGGCATTAACTCTAGAACGCATACTTGAGCAGGTGAATTTGCAAACAATCGATGTCGAAACGAACCCTGTAAGGACACGTGGAGAGGATGTACGCGGATTTACTGGGGGCGTGATAGAAGCCGATCTTGACGAAGAGCAAGAAATTCGCCCAGTATCAAAACACGATCAATATGCAGATTTAGAACAAGATTTGACCTTAACTGAACTGGTCAAGGCTGAAGCCGACAAACGATATGCTGAACACGCTCAACAACGTTGGGAAGAAGCAGAACGGAACGACCCAGACCTCATTGAAGCGGGTTTCAAGCGTCTTGGAGATCTTGTAACTACGGATTATTTTGAAAAGAATCACGACCCAGAAGCGATCTCAAAACTCATATCCTCTCAATCTTCTAGCGAAGAAAAATGAACAAGAAGAGCATCAACATCGTCACGTAACTGCCGGATAGATTCGTTTTCAATCTGAACCTCAATACGAATGAGGTCTTCGTTCTCCTCAACTGTAAACATATAGCCCTCTTTACGTAAGATTGCTTGCAAAGGAAGCGACTCGTCTCGTGAACCTTCCCAAGCAATAGCGACATGTTGGTTGGAGGTCATGATAGGTCGAAAGGGTGGACTCATATGAGGATGACGTGAGCAGTAGCCATGGCGGATTCAAAGGCTGACCTTCTTGCGGGTGCAGGAGGGTTAGTGACTGAAGAATCTCAGACCAACCATGAAGGCAGAAAAGCATTGCTTCTGGTCCGTAATAATGAGGACTGTGCTGAATTTATCGCTCTTGCCAAAACAATGGGAATCAGTATTGTTGAACGCGTTGAACAACGAGGAAGAGACGACCCCAAATGGTTCATGGGTCAAGGTAAATTACAAGATATCGCTGAAGAATTGTCGTCACGTACTGCAAAACATCCATGGGAAAATGTGGACTTATTGCTTCTTCATACCAATGCAACACCTCGTCAATTGGTGGGCGTGAACGATACAGTTGGATTAGAGGTTTGGGATCGTGTTCGCCTCTTACTTTCCTTGTTTACAGCTCACGCTTCCAGCGTTGAAGCAAGAACGCAGGTCAGGATTGCACGATTACAATCCGACCGAACTGTTCTGCGAGAGGTTGTAAAGCAGCAAACAACTGGAGAACGTGCGGGTTTTGGTGGTGCCGGTAAAACCGCTGCGGGTTCGGTTCTAACCAATGTTAATGCAGAGTTAGCAGCCTTGAGGAAGAAACAGAGAAAGCATAATCGCTCCGAATCTGAACGCCGCAGACAACGCAAAAAACAGGCAGTTACTGTAGGTTTGGCTGGATACACAAACGCTGGAAAATCCAGTTTATTTCGCAACCTTTCTGGAAAAGAAGTCCTTGTAGAAGATCGACTTTTCTCAACGCTCGAATCAACCATTGGCCGACTTGAGGCAAGCCCGCGCGTACTTCTAGCGGATACAATTGGGTTCATAGATGGATTGCCAAATGCTACGCTCGATGCTTTTCGGGCAACACTTGCCGAAGCCATTGAATGTGATTTATTACTCTTACTTGTTGATGTTGGAGATCCAATCACAGAGATTGATCGTAAATTGCAGACCTCATTACGCGAACTTTCTGAACGTGTTCTTGAATCAGAACATGCATCAATAATGGAACGAATTCAACTTGTTCTAACAAAAGCAGATACTACAAATCAGTCATCTATTGATTCAGCTATTGAGATGGTTGCTACACATGGATTCATCAACCCAATTGTCATTTCATCCCACACTGGAACAGGTATTGAAGAGTTGCGTAGTACGATGCTTCATTCCCTTTTTGGTCCTCAGAGAACTGTCCTTCTTCATCCCGGTGAGCTAGGGCAGCCTGCTATTGAAGCACTCCTGTCAAGATTATTCGATACTGTTTTTGTGCATGATCATCAACGGCGCAGTGATGTAATTGAAGTACAAATCAGTGCTTCAGATGAAACCCTTGCTATTCTCCAAGCAACCTATGGCGAACGCATCGAACTCAAGTAGACCAAGGATGTGCAGACTCTATGGGCGAAGATACAGAGGAGGTTTGGGAAGGCATAGAGGGCCTTCCTGAGACTGAATCATCAGTTATGTTTGCCTCTTCTGGAGCAACGTTCACGATACCGGATACGTCATTGCATCCAATCACAAAATCGATTGCAGTTTTTGTAATCTTCATCGCAGCCTCTGGATTTCTAAACGGCCTCGATTATGCATCGCCGGAGTCTGGTATCGTACAACCAGATGAATTCGTATATCAGTTATCAAAAACGGCCCCGCCGAATTCTGCAATGTTCGATGGAATTGTTTACGATGATGTTGGCGACCCTATTGAGGGCGCATTAGTCCATCTTGAGTGGGAGGAAACTCCTGGGTTTTTTAATTCCTCAGAAATGTATACTGATGCAAATGGTTCTTTTTCTTTTGAAGAAATAAAACCCGGTTTGGCCCGTATCAATATCGTTGTTGAACGAGACAACTATTCTGACCTTCTTCAGGAACGAATTCTCTTATCCCCTCCTGCCTTTATTGAGCCATATGGTTTTACAAACCTCGATTTCCATGTCCCTTCACAAGAAGTATATGCAGAGCAGCCATGTTCCTTTGGACAGGAAACGTGCAGTATTAGAGAGATTGACCGCACTGTTGACCAATTAGAAAATCCACGAATGGACCCAAGTGCAGCTGGGATTTACATCATGATTGGGTTTGCTTTCATGGGCGTTTCAATCATCTCGGTTGGCTTTGTTATATGGGCACTCAAGACTGGTTCTGTAGCACTTCTTAGAATGAGCACGATGTTCGCTTTCTTTGGAATGGGACACTACTACGCAGCTTGTATTCTAGGATTGACTGCTTTCTTACTCACCTTCGCTATCCCAAAACGGAAAAAGGTCTTGCAAGACAGTGTTGTTGAAGCAAATCTGCAATCTTCCTTATGAGGGAAAATGCATCGGACAACATGGACCTGACCCAATCCACATGGATGGTTCGAGACTTAGGACAGGCTGCAAGCGATGTTCTACTTCTCGAAGATGATTCAGTCATTGCAGGAGGATGGGATGGGGCGATCAAATATTGGTCTGCAGAAGGTGATACGGTATGGGGGATTGAAACTCCAAATCGCATCTCTTGTTTAACCACCGAATCGAACAAACTCTATGCAACATCTGGGCTTCATCTTCTCAAGATTGATTTAAAAACAGGAACGATTGATTGGCAGATTCAACTTGAAGGTTCAGCGGATGCTGTTGTTATCACCACGGAATGTGTCATTGCTTCTTCCTCTGTCTATGATATCGAGCACAATGACTTCCTAGAATCTGCAATTTGGGCTGTTTCTTTTGAGGGTGATGTTCTCGAAACACATCGTATGGATGAACGGCCATGGACGCTCCAAATATCAGAAATGGACGTTATCGCGGGACTCGGGCGACCAAAGAGTGGATGGATTAAACTAGGCGAGAGTGGAAATATCCTCGAGCAAAAAGAAGGTTGGAAAACGCCTACAATCTGTTCAACGAAATCGAAACCAGTTCTCTTTGGAAGAGCGGATGGTTCTGTTGTTGACCTGGATGAGACCGTTCTTCATGAAATGAAAGAGTCAATTGCTGTTCTTTCAAATCGTAAAAACAGCCTCTTGGCAGCCGATGATTCTGGACGAGTAGATCTGTTGAAATCTGAAGCAATTGTATGGTCGAAGACGGGCGATTCTGTTGTCGGACTTAGACATGGATTCAATCATAATGGCGAGGAAACCGCTTGGATTGCTCGCTGGAATGGGTCAATTGGAAGCGTCACTGTACGAAATTCATCCACTGGAGATAAGATTGCAAGTATGGAAGGAGAGCGCGTTCATGCTCTTTCTGTTAATGAGAAGAGAGTTAGTATCGCAACCGAAGGTGGACAGATTATGGTTTGGGAACAAACGTTGTTTGACCGACGAAGTAATCAAGAGAAACCTGCTGAACAAGTCGATGAGCATCGAAATTCAATGCTTGCTAAGTTACGAGCACTTCGTAAGTGAGTTCCAATAGCGTGAACAGTCAAAAGAAACTACATACTGTAAAGAAATCAGTTTATCAATGAGGAATGGTGAGTCTAAACCATGAAGACCAAAGCCATCCTTGTTGCGGGAGGGAAAGGTTCACGTCTCTACCCATTTACACGGTATACACAGAAAACGCTTCTACCTTTGTACAACAGACCTGTTATCGATTACGCTTTGGGAACGATTCGAAGAAGTGGAATTACAAATATCACCATTATTTCCAACGAACACATTGGCCAGATTGCTAAGCATGTTGGACAGAGCATGGATGGAGAACAGATTCACTACGTTCTAGAAGAAGAACCTAAAGGCGTTGCTGGAGCTTTGAATTTAGCACGATCTCATAATCAAGATTGTCGGATTTTAGTCTATTTTTCCGATAACATCACCACCGTTGAACTTGGAGATATTGTCTCGGATTTCAATAACGCTGAAACACCGCCTGGATGCGTTCTGCTCGCTCGTGAAGAAGAACACCCGCAAGCATTTGGGGTAGCGGTTCTTGATGAAGATGGAACGCTTATTGATGTTCTAGAGAAACCTGAAAACCCTCCATCCAATCTTGCAATTGGAGGAATCTACTTATTCGATGAAACCTTTTGGAACAAACTCGACCAAGCTGTGGATCAACACGGTTCAGATTTTTCAATCTCTGACATAAACAGAGCATATATTTCAGAAAGGAATGCTCGGATAGTGTCTGTAGGAAAAGAAACATGGGTCGATTGTGGTACACCTGAAGCACTTCTACAAGCAAGCATCATGGCAAAAGATGGGAAATTAAATCCTCGCCCATACAGGGAACGGTGAGATAAGTGAAAATCGGAATTATTGGCGCCGGAATGGTTGGAGGGGCTATCGAACATTGTTTCTCAGATGCTCATGAGTTATTCATCCATGACCCTGCTCGTGGAACCGAACTATCAATTGTGACAGATAATGTGGATTTTGCGTACATTGCTGTCCCTACGCCTCCTCATCCAGATACTGGAGCGTGTGACACGCGTATTGTTGAAGCAACCCTTAATGCCCTTCCCGACGGTTTTACTGCAATCATCAAGAGCACCGTTGTACCTGGAACGACTCAACGTTACCACGAAGAATATCCTAATCTAAAGATTGCTTACTCACCTGAATTCCTTGTTGAGCGACAACGTCTCGAAGATTTTGCAAACCAAGACATCTTAGTTTGTGGAACCCATCACTCAGACGTTGCTGAACGTGTTTTTGAACAACACAGACAAGCTGGCGTTCTACGTCGAGATCAAACCTTCCAAGTCACTCCGACGCAGGCTGAACTTGTGAAATACACAAAGAATACATTCTATGCAATGAAAGTCACCTTTGCCAATCAATTGTACGACATTTGTGAAGGACTTGGAGAGGATTGGTACACAATTCGAGATATCATTACATCAGAACAAGCACAACCAATAGGCTCTTCTCATCTTGATCCTATCTTTGGATTGAACAGAGGGTTTGGTGGAAAATGTCTTCCAAAGGATTCTCTAGCCCTCGGGGTATTAGCCGAAGAACTTAATTGCAAATACGAATGGATGGATGCAATGCAAAAAGACAACGCTCGGCTTCGAAAAACCTTGACTGGAAAACCAAGCGACGTCATCACTAACGACGATTAAAATGGATTCTACATCGACGTTTAATCGCCTTGCTCCAAGAGGTTCTCTTCAGAGATTTGGCCTTGCTGGTGGATTCAATAGCGCCATATTCTTCCTGCTTTGGGAATTCCTTCGCTTGTTTCTAAGCGATGATTCAACTGGAATTAGAATAGCGTGGGGGGCAGCATGGGGAGCCACTGGCTTCATGGCTCATTTTGTACATAGATGGTTTACGTTCGATAAGAGAAAATCTGTTCAATGGACAATTGGGGCATCATTCGGAGCCTATATCTTCAGTTTGACTGGCTCAACTTACACAATTGGATTATTCGCTTCTCAACCAGAAGAAACCCTGAGATGGCTTGGGATTGCGAATCTTCTCGGATGGGGAATCATTATCTGGGCAATTATGCGGCTTTTCGTGTTCCAATATAAGGTCGAAGAAGATCAAACTGCATGAGCTTCTAAGACTTCAAGCGAGATGATGCTAAGCGCTTCTTCATGAGTTGCTTCTAGATCGACTGGGCACCCTTTTCCAATATTTACCGCAGCAAGCCAAGTTCGGGCGCAGACGCACCATGAATCTCCTGCTTTCAACCCAGGAAAAGAGAATTGTGGAGCAGGGGTGATAAGGTCGTTACCTTGTTGCCGAGCATATTCAAGAAAGTCATCCGTCACAACACAGCATACTGTGTGAGACCCTCGATCATTTTCATCAGTATTGCAACAACCGTCCCGATACCAGCCTGTTTTTGGTTCATTTGAACATGTTTGCAATTCCGTTCCGAGGACATTAATCGATGGGTGCATGATTGCCCTATCTGGTTCATACCTTTCAACCATGCTCTGGCACCTAGAAAGAAAGTCAAACTTCGCTATTTTACCCGTCCAGAAGGCGAGAAGTTCTTGATGGAGAAGCGCGAGTCTATGTCATATGCTACCAGACACACTGCATAAATTACCTCGCGATGAACGATTTGCCTATGCCCAACTTCTTGCTTACATGGCACGTGTAGACGACGAAATTACTGTGGACGAATTGGCAATGTTCGAGCAACGAATCGGTACTGCTCTTCTTTCTCCAAATCAACGAGATCAACTTCGTCGTGCCTTGAAGAATCCTCCAACGCTTGAAGACTGTCTCGAAGGACTTGGCCCAGAATCAGGACGACTCGCTTTGCGTGATGCTTTGCTCATGGCGACAGCAGATGGCTCTATTGATGGAGACGAATTCGATGTTCTTCAAGAGATTTCAGACCATCTAGGACTTGCGGAAAACGCTGTTAATGACCTCATCGAGTGGGCCAAAAAAGGCTACGGATGGATGGAAGAAGGGATTGAATTACTCAATAAACTTCAGCAAGGTTGATCGGTATGTTCTGCGACGATGTCGCTAATTTAGATGCGAGTGAACGCTCACGTTACGCAGATTTGCTTGTTCTTATCGCCGCTGCTGATGGGGAACTTGTTCGTGAAGAAATACAGGTTCTTGAGGGGTTGATGGGAAGAGCAATGGTGCATCCTGAAGCAAGAACTTCGATTCGTAAAGGCCTTCATGACCCGCACCGACTTTCCAATTTACTCAAAAACGCCAAGGTTCAAACTTTGCGTTTTGTTTTGAGAGACGGGGCTTTGTTGGCAGCTGCAGACGGTGATTATGATAAGCGTGAAGTGAGAATTCTCAAACAGATAGCAAAAAAGGCTGAGATTTCAAATGACGAATTAAAACAAGTTTTCGATTGGGTTTCAAGTGGATGGGAATGGCACCAAACTGCAAGCAGTGTTCTGAATTTATCGGCTTCTGACCAAAACACGCCAGAATGAAAGGTTTCATGATTTTGACAGGCACATTCAAACCATGATTGAATACCCACTGGATGGGGCGGACTATGCAAAACGGTGTCAGCGGATGGTATGCAAGATTAGATCGATGTCTAAATGACAGAGCGGAACAGATCAATATTTGGTTGGCTGCATGGGAGGAATCCCTCAAAACCCACCAACCAATTGCTGCTTTGTTACCTGGAGATTGGCCAACACTTCCTGCAAATCTATTGACTGACCCTGGGCATGTTCTCGACCATCTTCTTGCTCGTCATGATGCTGAATCTGATGGCCGCTCTCCTCGTGGAGCGCATCCAACTCCCCCTCGACTTGCAGATTCTGTTATCACATCGGAAATGCTTGAAACAACAATTCAACCAAAGGTCAAGAAACAGACAACAAATATGCATCTTGCAGACCTTCCTCCTGGCTTCCAGAAGCACATCAAGAAACTCAATTTCCCTCCGGCTGAAGAAGAAGTCACACTCGACAGTGATGCCTTAGAAGCAGTTGAACGAGGCGAAAGAACCAGCAGCGGAATTCCTCTCCCATTCTCAGACATGTCTTGTGGCGGTGGAATCTTCCATGCTCGTATGCTTCGAAAGCACAGTGAATTGTTCGAGGGGCAGGATGCTGAGTTGAAGAAAAAGGACACGTTACGTTTGTTCAAGGGATTCCAATTAATCGATGTTGATTCACTTGTGGTTGAATCCACAAAGAAGCGCCTTCTGCTTGAATCGATTCGATTAGAACTCGTTTCCATGAGTGGAGAGCAAGAAGGAAAGGTTGCTCGAAAAGATGTAGAGAAAATTCTTGAAGAAAACGTTGTTTGTTCAGATGCTCTTCAACATGATTGGCCATGGGCTCAATCCCCTCGCTTAATCATTGCAAATCCTCCTTGGTTGAGAATTAAAGACCGTTTCAGAGGTATGGAAGACGGCTCTCAGCGCAGAAAAGACCTCAGTGAGACATTAAGGAATCTAAAGAATGATGATGGTCCACGATTTTCTACAATGAGAGGCAATGTCAACCTCTACCGGCTTTTCATCGAACGTGGAATGCAGATTCTCAGCGAAACTGGGCAAATGCGAGTTGTAGCTCCTGACAGTCTGCTTCGTGAGCAATCCTCTCACCCTCTAAGGAAGCTCCTTGTTGAGAAGCACTCATGGAGAGAAGTATGGGCCATCGAAGAAGCAAACCTCCTCTTCCCTGGCATGACGCAAGGTGTCGCAATATTGGGAATCTCTTCAACCCCTCATGGCACTGAAACACTCAATGTCATCGGTCCAGTAACACGTTCTGATCTACGAAGAGTCGGTACTGGTTTGTCATCACGAGTACCGTCTTTTTCTCTCCCTAGAACTCGATGGGTCCAATGGGCTCGTAACACATGGGCTGTTCCAAGACTTCCTCGAGACCAAATTGAGCGAAAGCACATTCTCAGTATTCTCGACAATATGTCTGAATTACCTCGTCTAGGTGACCGTGACCACTGGCTTGCGACTCAAGAACAAACTGTCAAGGTCCGTGTTGGTGAAATTGATCAAACTGCTCATTCAAGCAACATCACAAGTTGGGACAAGGCAAGAGCGTCACGCCCGTTTATCCGTGGAGTTCACTTTACAGAAGACGAAGATGGGTCTGTCTACATCCGCCATCCTGCATTCCGCAAGGATATACCATCCCGTGCAAATGAGCGACAGCTCGCAATGTGGTCTGGAGTCACTGAAATTCAATCATATGGACCTCGTCTTGCATGCCAAGCCATCGTTAATGCTCATCAGGAACGAAGACTTCGCTGGGCTGTTATTCCAAAGGGATGCATCCTTGGAAACAGCGTCAATCATATTGAGATGAACCAAGCGATTCTCAACCGACTTACTGCAACAAAAGGAAACCTCCAAAATGCTCTCGAGTGGATGTGTCAACAACTCAATCAACGAGATCTTGATGATTGGGCAAAGGCATGGTCTGCAAACAATAACGTAAACAATTACGAACTGGAGATGCTTCCTCTTCAATTAGACGCTGTAAAAGAAGTGTCTGAAATCATGATGGAATGATGAATCGTGTATTCACAGTCTCAAGTAAACAGACGGATTGGAATTCAACCAATACGATGTTTTATATCACGAACCCCACCACAAAAGAACGCTGTAAGCAATCATAGGAGAGTCACATATGGGCATTCATCCTAAGATTGGAATCACTGGTTTACCAAGAAGCGGTAAATCTGCTGTTATGGAAAAAGTTCTATCCATGCTCAAAGAAGAGCGAACTCGTGAACTTGCAGCCAGAAATTCTGGAACTGAATCTGAAATCATTGGTGGAATTTGCACCGAACCAATTCTTGATGGAAGTGAGCGTCTAGGCTACAGTGTACGCAACATCGTAACGGGCGAAACTGCAACGATTGCACACAAAGAAATCGATTCAAGACTGCGTGTTCTCGGATATGGTCTCGATACTGAAGGCCTTGAAAAAGTCGCAGTACCCGCTATCGAATTCGCAATTGAGCATTGTGAAGTGATCGTTATCGATGAAATCGGAAAGTTTGCAGTTGAATCTGAAGCGTTCGTTAATGCTGTACGAAGTGCACTCGAAGTCGATAAACCAACACTCCTTACCCTTCACAAGAAAAGCCGCCATCCATTGTTGCAAGACATTCGACGTCGAGACGATGGACGTATTCTCGAAGTAACTCCTGTCAATAGAGCTCTTCTACCTTACAAGATTCACAAGTTGATGCGCGAGACTTACTGATTGCGTTGGATTCATACCGACAACGCTCTTGGTTACCACCATGACGCCGGCAGAAAGGGCCAAGAAACTTCTCTTAGGAACTGGATTATGCCTCGTATTTGTTTTTGCGATCGGACTTTCAAACAATCGATTTACTCTAAAATCGTTGAATGAAGGATGGCTCTTTCTCATTTTTGGAATAACCATGGTCGGCCTTAGTTTCACAAATGGAAGTTTTTCTTCTCGGTTTCCAGATGAGTCAGATGAAGAGATGACAGACCGAGTTCAAGATGATGTTACCGAGACGAAGCGAGAGGCAAACGTTGGAGATGCCTGGGCATCATTAGAGCATAATGTTCTCACAAACGAGTTAACTGAATCTGAATAAGTGAAAGCGGTTGATTCATACCCTACCTCTGCTTGGCGTAGAGTGGTAAGGCTATGAGTGAAATTCCCGCTGAGTTATATTACACAAAAGAACATGAATGGATTCGAATGGATGGAGACATCGCCACAATAGGAATTACTGATCATGCACAAGATGCTTTGACAGACATCGTATACATTGAACTTCCAGAAGAAGGGGATGTTCTCGACGACATGGGTGAATTCGCTATTGTTGAATCCGTAAAATCTGCCTCTCCGATCTTTGCACCACTTGCAGGAGAACTTACTGCCGTAAACATCGAACTGGAGGATGCTCCAGAACTCATGAACACCAGTCCGTATGGAGATGGCTGGATTGTTCAGATGCGCTTGTCAAACCCAGATGATGTATCTGGACTCATGTCTGCTGATGATTACCGCAGTATGATTGGCGAGTGAATACATTGCCAGAACCCACTCGACTTACATTGTATGTCGATGGGTCATGTGACGGAAATCAAAATGTCGATGCTGAAACGCCGGCAGGTTGGGGTTTCGTCGTGATCTTAGGAGATTCAGGGTTGGGCCGTGGTAGCGGTGATGTTGTAACAGAATTGCATGGGCCTGTGGTCACATCAGCAGATGAACCCGAATTCATTGGTGCTGAAGTCGGATCGAATAATACCGCTGAACTTTCAGGTTTTTTTGCGGCTCTTCGTTGGCTTCTCACAGAAGAAAATGATGATCCTGTTCGTATTCGGGCAGATAGCCAGTACGCAGGTAACATCGCAGCTGGTACTTGGAAGGCTAAAGCAAATCGTGAACTTGCAGCACGCGTCCAGAGGTTATGGGATGAAGTAGCTTCAATGAGAGACTTATCGTGGGACCATGTTCGTGCTCATCGTGGACATCGTTGGAATGAGCGAGCTGATCACCTTGCAAAACGGGCGATGCGCCGTGAACGACCGGAACCACTCACGTTCTGGAAACCTGGTCAAGATTGATTCAATCGTTGTCTAAGCCATGCAGTCAACTCTTCTCCATACTCAGGACGACGCAATGCATGATCGATTTGAGATGTTAACCATACAAGTGGCATTCCAGAATCATACCAAGAAACTGTTGAATCTAGAACATGAGCTCGAAGATTCCCTTTTTTTATCCAATGTTCTAAAATTGCTATCGATTGAAGTTCACCGTGTTCCTCAACGGAATACTGATTGAGTAGGGTCGAGAAATCATCAGTAAAGATGTAACGACCGCAGAATGCAAGAGTTGAAGGGGCATCTTCTTTCTTTGGTTTTTCTACGATGGACTGTACTTGATTGCCATCCAGAGAAACGATTCCATATTGGTTTACAGCATCGTATCCCACATCATAAACAGAACTACATGCGCCTCCTGTCTCTTGATGCAAAGAAACCAACTCTTTGGAAACAGTAGATGGTTCAAATGATGAGAGAGCAGCATGATGAGATGTAAGAATATTATCTCCGAGTAGGACGAGGAACGGTCCGGAAATGGAGGGTGAAGCCATAGAGATCGCATGAGCGAGCCCCAGTTGTTCATGTTGATAATGAACAAAATATTCTGCATCATCTATTGGGTTTAGCAGAGATTCATCGTGTGGAAATGATGAAAAATTATTGTTCATATTTTCAAGAAGAGAAGAAAAATCCTTTGATGGGGAAGTAATGATATGGATGCGATTACAGCCTGCTGCACGTGCTTCAAGGATAAGGTGGTGCATTACTGGAACATCGACAAGTGGAAGCATTTCTTTGGCTACATAGCCGCTGGCTGGCAACATTCGCGTACCC
>JAKMFY010000045.1 GCA_022425185.1 Candidatus Poseidoniaceae archaeon
TCTATGTTCAAGGGCAAGTCGGTGCAAGACTTGGCAACGGTATGAATGGAGGACTAATCATTATTCAGGGAGATGTCGATGGCGATGTAGGCATTGGCATGAAAGGTGGTCGAATTATTATCGAAGGACGCTGCCCCACACCACCTCATGGCATTCGACTTCGCCCACTAAAAGCGAAAGAATTGAAAGAGGTAAATGGCATTTTATCACAATATGATTCCGTCTTATCAGACGACGCATTGTGCCTTGAACCAAGCGATGAGATCGGACTGGAAGTTCAATCCAATCATGTCTCATCGGGTGATTTGTCTACGATTGGCTTAGTACCGATGGACCAACAACCTTTGATTGATAACCATCCAGTAGATACCGTTGCATTCATCCCTGGAACAGATGATGAAGCCCCGGCAATCTTACTACCAATCCCAATTTTACCACGCATACCAGACGGAAATTTACTTAGTACTAAGGACAACAACTCAGGCAGATTAACACGTATCCAAAGTCAACCGTTCTTGGTGAATCAAAACCCACGTCCAATTGACGTTGTACAACTTAACCTTCAATCGCTTTGTGATTTGAGGACAAGCGCACCCGCCGTCGCAGGTGTGTGCATAGATGTGGACAGCTTGCCATCAATGAATCCAGAAGAATTTGATGGATTACTTGTAGCAATTCGCACCCTCATGACTACGCAATCACCAATTATGAGTATTCAGGGAATTACTCGCATCCAATCCCACCACCAATCATCTGCTTACCATGAAATACAAGGAGCGATATCACGAATTGAAGATGGCTCAGGTACACCGGAAGCATCTACGCTTCCAATTATGGGTCGCTCTAAGAAGAATGAACTTGATAAGACTCCTGTAATTACTGCCCTCGAATTTGGTTTTACGTCAGATGCTCATGATGTGATCGTGGCGCGATGTGCAGGTGCGGACTTTGTCGTCACTGAACCACCTATGCTCGAAATAGAAGACATCGAATACTGGCTACAGGGATTAACAATTGATCTTCAAAATACACTCCGAAATCTTGGTTTGGATTCCGTTGATATCTTACAACGCTCACACCTAAGAGCATTAGATCATGATACGGCTTCAGTGAGTGGACTTCGAATGTCAGGATATGAGCGACCATTGCCGCATTGGTTTGCACGCTAAGGGTGATTAGATGCCAACAATATCTGTTGAACAAAGCCTCTTGTCCAAATTGATGTCAGAAAATGGATGTCCGCACGACATCCAAGACATCGATCATAGACTTCCTTTATTGGGAACTGACATCGACACGTGCAACGAGGAAACACTCGACATCGAGATTTTCCCTGATCGTCCAGATTTACTGAGTGGAGAAACACTTTCCGTAGCTATGATGTCATTTCTTCACGATAAACCAACCCTTGAAAATGCCTCTTTAACACCGAGTGGCATTGAGATAACAGTGGATTCTGAGTTGAAGAAGATTCGGCCAATCATCCTTGGTGCGGTTGTGAAAGGACTTCAAATGAAAGATGATAACGAGATGGATTCATTCATTAAGAATTTGATGGACCATCAAGAAAAGTTGCACTTCGCTTTAGGTCGTGGGCGTAGAAGAGCAAGCATAGGAGTTCACGACCTTGATTCAATTCAAGCACCATTCAAGGTTCGGGCTGTTCCTAGAACACATTCATTCGTACCATTAGCAACTGATACAGAAATGAATATTGAAACGATACTCTCTCAACATCCGAAAGGCATAGAATATGCTCATCTTCTCGATGGGATGCAAAAGGTACCAGTCATCGAAGATGCAACTGGTTCTGTGTTATCTTTTCCCCCGATTATCAATGGAGCTCATACAACAGTACATTCTGGAACACGTGATTTGTTCATTGATGTTACCGGATGGGATAGAAGAGCTTGCGAATCATGTTTAATGCTGGTCGCTCTCCAGGCAAAACAACGTGGTGGAGAAATTCAGTCTGTCAATCTTACCGATTGTGATGGAAACCAAGAGGTTCTACCAAATTGGACTCCAGTTCAACATCGAATTCCAGAACGTCTCGTAAAGACCTTACTTGGAAGAGAGTTAACGGATGATGAAATGAACCATTCCATAACGCGTATGGGTGGCAAATTCGTTGGGAGAGATGCAGCCAAGCCCGAAGAGATTCAAGACGGTCATTCTATGCAGTATGCTCACGATGGAGAAAATATGCTTTGTTTTGAGATGCCACGATGGAGATTTGACATCCTTCATCCAGTCGACATTGTTGAAGATCTAGCAATTGGACACGGTTTTGAAGACTTAGGAGAAGATGTTCCCCGTGCCCCAATGAATGCAATTCCAAGAAGCGATGAACATCTGCGAAGAAGAATCAGAACATCGTTACAGGGCATGAATTTTATGCAAATTCAATCACTTACGCTTTCCAATGAATACGATCAGTTTGAGAGGATGCGTTGGGTTCCAACCAACGAAATCACTCAAATCACGAATCCTATAACGCAAGAACATACGATGATGCGACAATTCTTACTGCCTGGCTTGCTTCGCCTTTTGGCAACGAATCGCCATCATGATTTACCTCAATCTGTGTATGAATTAGGTACAGTTGTTCGAGATCACAAAAATATGCAGCGACTAGCTTTCATCACAGCGGAACGCAGTGGAGGATTCGCAGCTATTCGTGGAAGAATTCAGGCATTTTTGAGAGATATGGGTGCTGAGGATATTCTTATTCAACCACTCCCTGATAATGAAGGGCCTTGGTTGGCAGGACGCGCAGCAAAAGTACTCATCAAAGGAGAATGGGTTGGATGCTTTGGAGAAATAGATCCAACAATCGGACAAACGTTTGAATTACTCGTTCCGATGAATGCTGCTGAATTCGATGTTGATGGTTTGAATCGGTGCCTTATCGATCCCGTTTGAGGTATTGTAATGTGTGGCCGCTTTGCTTTCAGTGGAGAGCATTGGCCTGAATCAGTCCTAATTCAGCCTCCTGAAATTGAATCGAATTTCAACATATCCCCTCAAAGTGAGGTCTTGTGTATCTATGAGGAAAATGAAAGTCATAAGACTACGTCAATGAAGTGGGGTTTTAGCCCTTCTTGGAATAAAAAAAACACTATTGTACCGATTAATGCTCGAATCGAATCGATATCAGATAAGCCAATGTTTAGAGATTCGTTTGAAAAAAGACGGTGCCTTATTCCTGCAACAGGTTGGTATGAATGGAAGAAATCTCCTCGCGGTAAAGTTCCTTTTTACCATCATTTAGAAAAGAATCAACCGATACTATTCGCAGGGATTTACGACGGTGAAAAAGATACAGGTCAAACATTCTGTATTCTAACAACTGAATCCCATCAAAACATTTCACACATCCATCACAGAATGCCTCTCATTATCCCAAATGACTGTGTGAATGAGTGGTTAAGTTCAGGACATTTCGAATCCCATTTACACTCAATCAAGGTTCATCCAGTCGATAGAAAAGTGAATTCCACAACAGCACAAGGGATAGAACTCACACGGCCCATACGTACCTTATTTGATTAAGAATATGGAACATATGAGCCATCAGATTGCTTTACGTGTGGGGTTGGTTGAAAACTACCATCTGCGTTTTTCTGGTAGTGGTATCCGTCCGTATGATGAACCCATTCAGAAGTAGATGTAGATGCAATGGCATCTGTGACGCCATCATATTGATCTGCGACATTCGTAGAAGCCGTAACAGTCGTATCTCCACCACCAAATAATGCGAGTGCATCCTTGTATGCTTCTTCATTTCGTTCAATTGATTGAGCGTGCTTTTCTGAGTGAACTTCTTGATCTTTACGATAGACAATTGCTTCTGGAGCTTCTTCTTCAAGTTCCACCGAATTTTTCTTCGCACGTTTGAAAGGCCAGAAAGGAGGCATGGCTTAGCCAGACATTTTCAATTCATATTACTTTGGAATATATTTGAACATCATGCCGTTGGCTTCAAATCCCATAGGTCATAGCACAGCCATGAACAACAAACGCATAGCGTTCACGCTGTTGTTCATACTCACAATGCCATTCATAGTAGATGCAGATTCTACAACACGCATCGAGATTACACATATGAAAAACTACGTTGCATATCCTGGGGACACGGCACAGCACTATGTTGATGTTGAGTATTTAGGAGAAGAAGCAACAACGCTCAAACTTCAATTGCAGATTGGCACACAGTCCACATTTTCTGGCAATGGTCAAGAAATTTTATTCAATTCAGGAGAGACAAATCGATTTCTATGGACAATAACGCTGCCTCAATCAACATCATATGCAAACACAACGTTAGAAATTTCAATCATTGATACATCTGACAACGATTCAGTTTACTCAAACGTAACATTACAAATCACGGCCCCTTCTGCAATCAAGTTTGGTAACAATCAATCATCAACGTTTGTCGTTGACCCTGGAATAACCACAAATGTGGCAACGAATATTACGAGTAATGCGTCCCTTCCTGATAATGTTACATTCAGTATTGAAACAACATCAAATTGGAATTGGGGGTGGACTATGGATTCTATTGTTGGTGATGTTTCAAACCTGTTAATGTCACCAAATACAATGGATTTTATTCGTATTTGGGTAGAAGCACCAGAGGTCATTGATGGAGCACCGCTAGCTTACGAGGGACCCACATTCACACTCATAGGCTCATCTGGCTTGGATTATTCAATAATATCATGGGAATTCTCATTTGAAATTACGGCATATAGGAACGTAAGCATTGATTCAGTTGAATCCAATGTTACCCTCGACCCAGGAGGAAATGATCGCATTGATGTCGTCGTACGCAACACGGGTAATACACCTGATACCATTTCAATGATGCTGGGCGATATTGTCATCAATGGTGTTTCAAAAGAACTGGATCGTTCAGATCGACTAACCATCGATGGTTGGACCGTTGCTTTGTTCAATGCCTTCGAAGATACGTTATTGTTTCCAAATGAAACACGGACAATTCAAATCGGAGTCGAAGCACCTTCGTTAACCAGCGGCACCTTGGCTGTGGATTTGTTTATACAGCCCACGAATTTTCAATTCCGTAGTGTTCAACAAACTGCGTATGTTGAAATTGAATGGGTTCGTAACTTCGTCGAAAATATTCAACAGACTGACTGCTTATATATTCAGCCAGGAGAATCTTGTTTTGCAACTCTTGAACTTGAGAATAAAGGGAATTTCGATGACAAGTTAACAATTGAAGTAAACTCATTCCCTACTTTCATTTCATCAGTAGACGTTCTTTCTGAAACAATAGCCATACCAAGATACGGAACCGTAACACAAAACGTTATTGAAATCAACATCGACGAAAACGCACCTGCATATACCCAAGGAGAGGTGTATTTCCAAATAAAATATGATGGAGGTTCAGTGATAAAATCCTACGAAGTCGATGTTCTTGTTGGGCCTAATGTCAACTGGACATTCTTAGATGCTAATTCTGAAGTTGACGCAACTGACACATTGAGTTTTTCGGTACAATTACGTAACGATGGAAATCTCAATGATGGACTTATTATTCAACTCCAATCATCTCATTCAACGGCAATGAAATTCAACCTACCCGTAGGCGCTATTGTTGAAGATGGAGTTGAGTCTCCTCGAACTTTCGAGATGGATAGTTTACCACGAGATTCCAATTTTACAGTAAGAGGTACTGCCGAAATACCTACTGACCAAATCACTAATGGCACACTTGTCCTCGATATTGTCGTTCGTTCAATCTTTGATCCCGAAACGGAATTTATTTACACAATCGAGTATGATTTTTTGGGAGAAAGTTGGATTGAGGAGGAGGACGACGAATCCTACTCTTTTTCTGATTTCACCTCCGATGCCATCGAGATATTCATGGGGTGGTGGCTGGTTGTTACAGCAGTCGCTATAGCTTCCATTGTTCTAAACAAGGCTGTCAGAGATCGAATACAAAGAAAAGAGGTTGAACGCCTCCAGAAAAACATTGAACAACCCAAACCTGAAAAAGAAGGGGATTGGATGCAAAAATTTGAGCGTAAAGACAACACAGGACCTGATCTTATCGAAAGTCCAAGTGTGACTCCTGAGGCTTTTTCTGCAGCATTCAAAGCCTCCTCTAAAACACCTTCACTGGCTTTAGAGCCTCTGCCAGAGGATATTCGGAACGTGGCGACAACAGTTCTTGACCATCACGCTTTGGAAGCGCAAAAAGCACAAATGGATGTACTTGCTTCTTCCATACAATCCCGAGGGATTTCAACACAACACAATGAAAACCAAAACCTACAGCCTGCCGAAAATGTGGCTGAACGAACAGTTCGCCATGACACACAAAATTTGATGACAAACAAACCAGTTCATCAGACACCGTTACCTTCTAAAACAGTTGAAACGGATGATTTCGATTTATGAGGGAATCATATGAGGCTTGTTGGTGTAGATGAGGCAGGTCGAGGACCAGTACTCGGCCCCCTCGTAGTGGGACTTCTGTCAATTCCAAAAGAGGATGAATATTTGTTGGAAGAACAACATATTGAAGATTCAAAACACCTCTCGCACGCAAAACGTAAGTTACATTACGAGTGGATAAATCAGCAAGTAGTCGAGAGAGGTTGGTATGTTGATACAATTATCTGCCAACCAAATCGTATCGATAACGCCGTATATGCAAAGGGCCTAAATATCTTAGAAGTCGACCTTTTCTCTTCAATACTTAATCGCCATCATCGTTCGTTTAATCAAAAACTAGAGATTCTTTTGGATGCATGTGACGTCAATGAAAAACGATTTAGCAATCGTATATCTAACCGATTAAGTGATTGGCCATGGGCGGAAACAACGATGGTTGCAGAGCACAAAGCAGATACGAATCATCGAATTGTTGGAGGTGCATCGATACTTGCGAAGGTTGTCAGGGACATGGAAATAGAGCGCATCGCTTTGGAAGTTGGAAAGCCTGTTGGGAGTGGATACCCTTCCGATCCGAACACTGTGAAGGCATTACCTGATTTGATTAAGAAGAATGGGATTCACAAAGATATTCGTTGGTCATGGGCAACTGTGGAGAGGTTTTGGTTGAAAAACTATTCAACACCCTTGCCGAGGAGAGAACGTTCAGAACCAACGTTGTTTTCCGTTGACGATAAAGCAACGAGTTCATGAAGCAACGGTGACAGGCCAGTTTATGTCGTGGTCACCAGATGCTGAGACTCAAAACCTAATTTGGCATCTTTCTCTGCAAAATGCGTTCGAATATGATGGGAAAGGAGCAGCAGGTTCAGTTATCGGCCGCATCATGAGTACTCGAGCAGATCTACGGCAATATGGAGGACAGATTAGTCCCTTGGTCGCTCAATCCGTTGTAAAAGCTAATTCACTTGCCCAAGAAAAGGGAATGGACTACGTCGAATCTCTTCTCCAACAAGAAGCCCCTCATCTCCTCGAGGGCCGTCAAAAGCAAGAGCGACGTGAAGGCCTACCTCCTTTGAAAGATACAGAAGGAAAAGAGATTGTTCTTCGATTTGCTCCCAATCCAAACGGTCCGCTGTCATTTGGTCACGCACGTGGAGTTGTCATCAACGGCACCTACGCCCATGAACACAAAGGAACCCTCATTCTCAGGTTTGATGACACAGATACGACTGTGAAGCCTCCAATGCTAGATGCTTACGATATCATTCCACAAGAAGTTGAGTGGCTCT
>JAKMFY010000056.1 GCA_022425185.1 Candidatus Poseidoniaceae archaeon
CGGGCATCATCAAATCGGTCATGGCTCTCCATCATCGTACAATCCCTCCTTCGGCGGGCTTTGAAACCCCCAATCCAACCGTTGATTGGCCGAACATCCCTTTCTTCGTTCCAACGCAAGCGAGAGAGTGGCCAGTTCCAAGCAATCATCCTCGAAGAGCAGGTGTCTCTGCATTTGGATTCGGAGGAACAAACTTCCACATTGCATTGGAGGGATATGATTCTTCATACCATCATGAGATGGCTCAGGATTGGGATGCTCGTTGGAATTCGTATTCCCGCACATCCTCTGTTTCAGCCCCCTCGATTCTTGATGCAAGCGCTAAACCTACGTTAACCCATGAAGCCATGAAATCCATTGAAGGAGGCGTTCTTCTCCTTTCTGGAAATTCTATTGAGGAACTCACTACATCTCTTTCTAAACTTCATTTTGAAGGAACTCTCTTCGACTCAGATCCTCGAGGCCTCCGTCTTTCAATGGCTTTGCAAGATGCGAGTTCAAACTTCCAAACAGAGGCTGCATGCCGGATGGCACTTGTTGCGACATCTTGGGCTGAGTTTGAAAAGAGAAAAACACTCGCTCTAAGTTCACTCTCTGATAAGGCCAAATGGGGCTTTTTACAAGCACAAGGCATCCTTGTGAGTGATGATGCAAGTCTTCCAGATGGAGTGAAAATCGCTCACATGTATCCTGGTCAAGGTTCACAATACGTTGGAATGACAACGGACCTCTTCCACCGCTACGGTCCTGTACAAAATGTATGGAAAGCAGCTGATTCAACAATGGTCGAGGTACTCGATGGTGAAACGCTGTCATCGTTTGTTCTAAGAGAAGGGCTCGACAAAGAAGAACGGATTGCTGCTGAGCATAAACTCAAGCAAACTGAATACACACAACCAGCAATGCTGACTGCAGATTTAGCAATTGAGCATGCTCTAAATGCATATGGACATCATCCAGATATGGTCGCTGGACATTCTCTAGGAGAATATGCTGCTCTAATGGCGTCTGGCATTCTCAACATGGATGGGGCTCTACGCGCCGCTGCTGCCCGTGGTACCGAGATGGGATCTGTTGAAATCGACGATAAGGGATTGATGGCAAGTGTTA
Source organism: Candidatus Poseidoniaceae archaeon (assembly GCA_022425185.1). Lineage (GTDB taxonomy): Archaea > Thermoplasmatota > Poseidoniia > Poseidoniales > Poseidoniaceae > MGIIa-L2. The sequence goes on from JAKMFY010000056.1 coordinate 1,111, forward strand.
CTGCTCCGTATGAAGATGTAGAACGTATTCTGTCCTCTTCTGAAGGTTATGTCATTGCAGCCAACAAAAATTCTCCAAAGATGACTGTCATTGCAGGTGCTACTGATGCAGTTCAAAATGTCATGAAGATATTCGAAGAAGAAGGATTCAATTGCGTCCCGTTAGCAACAAGTCACGCTTTTCACTCGAGCATAGTCGCTCCAGCAAATGAGCCTCTTCGTAGATTTTTATCATCGTTAGAAATTAATTGGCCGAACATTCCAATCACTGCAAATGTCGATGGAATGTTTTATCCAACCGAAGGTCCTGATGCCAAGGAAGGCATTTTGGCAAAACTCGCTCCACAAATGGCATCCTCGGTGGAATGGACAAGTCAAATCCAAACAATGTATGCCGCTGGAGCTCGAATCTTTGTCGAAGTTGGGCCGAAGAGAGCACTAACGATGTTTGCATCTCAAATTCTTGAAGAAAAAGAGCACCTTGCAATCATGAGCAATCACCCGAAGCAAGGAGGGATTGCCTCTTTCCTCACTGCAATCGGGGCCCTGGCTGTTGCAGGTCGACCTCCTCTGAGAATTAATCCGAATTCAGAGGTCTTCTCAGAGGCATTCCGAGCAGGACCCATTGAAGCACACTCTTCTGTTGAACTTCCAGTTCGTTCCAACCAAGAAGAACTTCGAGTCCGTGCACGTCCACTTCCTTCGAAAGGTGGTTCTGCACCACCAGAATCTGCTCCTGTTTCTTCAACAGTGCAAGTTGTCAAAGAGACCACAGTTGCAGATTACATCGGTGATCGGATTGCAGCCCACTGTGGTTACCCAGCAATGTTTTGTCAAGGGATGGTGAACCTTCGTTCTGGACTTGGTTTGTCTGAATCTTCTCTTCAAACTATCATCGCCGGAATACGAAATGAAGCACAAACAGATTCGGAAGTTGATGTTTCAAGTGCTGAAACCGTTGCTGATTTGGAACGTTGGGTTCGCGAAACCCCGCGTGGCTGGGCTCCCCAAGTTCATCTCGCCACATCTCAAAATAGTGGTCAAGTACAATCAGTAGCCGTTCATGATCCTTTGATGCAACGTCGTTCTGATCCATATATTGTTTCTGGAATCTCACTCGGCTTACCTGGTGGCGAGAAGGTCTTCGATGAGGACGTTTTTGAGCGCTTAGTTCGTGGTGAAACGTGTATCCAAGAAGTATCTGATGAGTACAAACAACGTCTCCTTGATAAGAACATTACACGCTTAATCAAAGGCCGTGATGGTTCTGTAAACATGGAACAAGCGAAGGTGTTTGGAGACATTCCTCAACTTGCAGGTGTCAAAGCAGCCTTCGACTTAGCAGAAGAATTCGGTGTAGATCCAAAACTTGTGATGGCTTGGGATATTACAACCCAACTTGCAATGGGGGCTGGTCTTCTCGCACTACGTGATGCAGGAATTCCACTCACTCCTGAAGAACAAATTGGTAAAGGTGGCCTGCGATTAATACGAAATTGGCAAGTGCCTTCTGTGCAAAGAGACCGAACTGGAATTGTATTTGCATCATGTTTCTCTGGAATGCAGATGGCTATGAAACATGCAAATTCTGATGGTGATGATGGTGAAGGAAAATTCGATCGCAGATATCTCTTCCAAATTTTGACCATGGGTCATTCTCAATTTGCTCAATACACAGGTATTCGTGGCCCTACGACCACAATAAATCTGGCATGCGCATCAGCAACTGGAGCTTTCCAAATCGCAGAAGACTGGCTCGCAAACGATCGTGTTGATCGAGTTGTCATCCTTTCTGCTGATGATGTTACAGGTGACGAACTATGGGAATGGATTGGAAGTGGGTTTGCAGCCTCTGGGGCAGCATCAACCAGTAATGTCGTTGAAGAAGCAGCATTACCATTTGACAAGCGTCGCAACGGTCTCGTTCTCGGTATGGGTGCAGCAGCATTCGTCGTTGAAAGAAAGAGTGAAGCTGAACAACGTGGCGTTCAACCAATTGCTGAATTGCTTGGTGCTAAAACAGCGAACTCAGCATATCATGGAACACGTCTTGATGTTGAACACGTTGCAGAAACAGTCGATTCCTTTGTTGAAGAAATGGAACAGAAGTGGGGCCTAGACCGTCACCAAATGGCAAAGGAATTGGTCTTCTATTCACATGAAACGTACACTCCTGCTCGTGGAGGTAGTGCCCAAAGTGAAGTTCGAGCCCTTCGAAAAACATTCGGAGATAGCACTGATGAAATGGTCATTGCCAATACAAAAGGATTCACTGGGCATCCTATGGGTGTTGGAATTGAAGATGCAAGTATGTTTTATGGACTGTTGAATAAGAGAATTCCACCTATTGCTAATCACAAAGTTTTCGATGAAGAACTCGGAAATCTCAATCTTTCAAAGGGAGGCGATTACCCCGAATTGAAATATGGTATGCGCTTTGCAGCAGGATTCGGTTCTCAGATTGGGCTTTCTATGGTCCGCTCGTGGCCTATTGTCGGAGAACGAATTGATGGAAAGCGCCTGCTTGCATGGTGCCGTAATCTTGCAGAGAATGACGATATCCAATTGCGTGTTCTCGATAATAAGTTGGTTGCATATGTTGATGGAGATAACAATCTTCACGGAGGAATTCAGGGCGATGTATACCCAGTGACTGCTCCCTTTGAAGGCCTCCCAGTTGAAAATGAAACGCCAACAGTACAAACCGCACCTAAGGTCGAATCTGCGCCTGTTGTAGAACCAACGCCAGCTCGTGCTCCAACTGCACTAAGCACCCCTGCTCCAGCAGCAAGTGGAGATATGGTACAAACTGTGATCGATGTTGTTGTGAAACACACTGGCTATCCTGCAGACTTTGTTGAACTTGACCAAGATCTCGAAGGTGAACTCGGTATTGATACTGTCAAACAAGCAGAAATCATGGTCGATATTCGACAACATTTCTCTCTCCCAGTGGATGAAACCTTTGTCCTTTCAGATCACCCTACACTGAATCATATGATTGGCTACATCCAGAAAATGCAAGGCGGTGAAGCACCAGTTGTTGTTGCCGAGCAAAGGATGCCTGAGCCTGTACCTGAGGCAAGACCTGCGCCTGTTGCCAAACCAGTAATCGTTGCTGCAGTGTCAACAACAAGTGACTCAGAAATGACGCAACAAGTGATTGATGTTGTCGTTAAGCACACGGGCTATCCTGCTGATTTCATTGAATTAGATCAGGATTTAGAAGGTGAACTCGGCATTGATACGGTTAAGCAAGCCGAGATTATGGTTGATATCAGAACCTTGTTTGAATTACCAGTTGATGAAGACTTCCTCCTTTCAGATCATCCAACATTAAATCACATGATTGGCTATATTTTGAAGATGAAAGGAGGTGCTCCGATTGCATCAGCACCTCCACAAGTAGCCCCCGAAGCAGCACCAGTTGTTTCAGAAGTGTCTGCTCCTACTTCATCGCAAACACCCGTCATTCATGATGCCAACATCGAATCATCCTTGATTGAAGTCGTTGTGAAACATACCGGCTACCCTGCTGATTTCATTGAAATGGACCAAGATTTAGAAGGTGAACTCGGTATTGATACAGTCAAGCAGGCCGAGATTATGGTTGATGTTCGAGAAATCTTCTCACTCCCTGTGGATGAGGATTTCTTACTTTCCGATCACCCAACGCTGAATCACTTCGTAGCATACATAGTGAAAATGAAGGGTGGGCAAACTGAAGCACAATCAACTACGCAGATGGTGGATACACCAACACAAACGCTCATCTCAGAGCCCCCAATTTCCGAAGTAACAGGTTCTCGCCGCTGGCAGGTTGAAGTTGAAGAGGCTGAAACAATCGTAGACAGTCTTTCTCTCGAAGGAACAGTCGTGATTACCGATGACGGATGGGGAATTGCAGAAGCACTTTGTTCCCGCTTGGAAAATCGAGGTTTATCGACAATCCGTGTTGGATTTGAAGCAGGTATCCGCGATGTTTCAATTCAAACCGAACAGGGTCGCACCGTACACAGAGGTGATCCTGGAAATAGTCAACATCTCGAATCGATTACTTCTGCTTTATCAGATGTGCAACTCGCTGGCGTAATTCATCTTGCACCAATGAAACTAGCGTCTGCTCAATGGGCTGAAGATGTTACACCATCTTCGCAAGTAACCCTTTCTGCCCATGGATGGTTTGGATTGCTCAAAGGATTGGATTCTAAATTTGCAAACCTCAACAACGGTTTGATTGCCAGTGTTACGGCGATGGATGGACGACACGGGACTCTTGGTGAGCGATTCAACTCGATTCAATGCGCTGCTTCAGGCGTTACGAAATCATATTCTTTCGAACGACCACAACTCCGTTCACGAGCTCTTGATGTTCATCCGGAATTGATTTTTGATGCAGAACATGCTGCTGAACTTATTGAGAACGAATTATTCAATTGTGGAGGAGATGTAGAAATTGGTCTTGACAGAGATCAACGCCGTTGGATATTAGCAGCCTTTGCAGAAGATGTCGTTGGCGAAGTCGAACCATTGCAATCCGATGACGTATGGCTCGTCTCAGGGGGCGGTTCCGGCGTAACTGCTGCATGTATGATTGGTGTTGCTAAGGCAAGTGAACAGGCAGGTGCAACATTCCACCTCCTTGGACGATCTGTTCTTATCGAACAAACTTCAGAATGGTTGGATTGGTCGGAAGAAAAACTGACCAATGAAAAGATGGCGTTACGCCAGCGGTTAATTGACGCATCCGAATCTGGAAAAGTCACGATGGTTGAATGGAACCGTGCATGGCAGAAATTCACTCGCAGTAGAGATGTCTATCAAACACTTTCAGAAATAGAGGCGACTGGAAACAGAGCATTCTATCATTCGATTGACGTTACAGACACAGATGGATTGCGAACGCTTGGTGCGTCACTATCTCAGCCAATCACCGGTCTTATACACGGTGCTGGACTAGAGGATTCCAAACTTGTTGGCGATAAAACCTGGGAAACGTTTGACAATGTAGTCCGAGTTAAAATTGATGGATGGGCTGCATTAATGGGTGCTGTTACATCCTCGAATGGAACGTTGAGATTCGCAAGTTGTTTCACTTCTGTTGCTGGACGATTTGGTAACGGTGGTCAGACTGACTATGCTGCAGCAAACTCAATACTTGATGCAGAGATGGCTCGACTTACCGCTAAAGGAGACTGCCGTGCAGTTGCAATTGGCTGGACTGGTTGGAGAGATGTTGGGATGGCAACACGAGGTTCTATTGAAGCAGTCTTTGAAGAAGCTGGAATCGAAACACTGCCTGTTGAAATCGGCGTTGATATTTTCGTAGGTGAAGCACTACGTGGTGGAAAACGTCGTGTCATTGCTTGCGGATCACTTGGACTGATGGATCGATTTGATTCATTTAGAGAAGCTCCATTGATGTTATCTGGGGACATGGCATCTCTGATTGCAGATCCTTCGCGGTTCCCTTTCATCG
>JAKMFY010000086.1 GCA_022425185.1 Candidatus Poseidoniaceae archaeon
GTTTGATTCCAGGACGTTTTCGCTAACTTCGACTGGTCCTGAGGACAGGGATAGTTCCAGTTGGGTGTTAATGTACGTGTTGTTGAATGATGTTGTTGGTCCAGCAACAGGTAGTGGTAACGTTGCATTATCATACATATCAATCGCCGCGATGGCAACCCAGTACTGCTTACCGTCTTGAATTGCTTTGGAAGCGGTTGCACCAGATGCATCAACGTATTCACTCGTGGAAGTAATCTCGACCTCCGTTACAGTGGACGAAACTGTTGTTACTGCTTGATAGGTGACGCCATCGAGAAGGTAGCCCTTCGCTGGCGTCAACTCGTTGTTAAGACCCGTCGCATCCAAATCAGATTCTGCTACGTAGACTCTGAATTCCACAGCATTGGAATCCGTGCTCGCATCCCACGTTACCTTCAACGGAGCCGAAGCAGTTTCCATATCAAGATCAATCAATTGGATGTTTGTCACTGCTGCCGGAGCAGGGGGGTATGGTATTGTTACTTCAAACGGCTGAGATAGATTACTTACTACTCCATAGGAATGGATTGAACGAACTACATAACTGTACGATGATCCAGTGGCGACGTTAGAGTCGGAGTAGAAATTTTGACCCGTGACGGCATCATACGGAGAAGAGAAATCAAATGGTGTTGAGGAGTCCATCCGAAAAACTTGGAATTCTTGTAAGTCGGAACCAAACTCAGTTAGATTTTGCCATTCGATTATGGCCTCTGTTTGGGTTAGAGATTGTGTGAATAAGACAGGTGTCGGCGGTAAAGCAAGATTTGGAGCGCCAATTGTGTAGGTCAAACTTACACTGCTGAGCTCGAGTTGGCCTGCTTTGGTTGTTTCAACAGGTAAAGTAATGGTAAATACACCAGCACCGGGAAGCATTTGCTGATTGAGGGAATTGCTCAATGAACCAATGGTTCCAGGACTGCTGCTAACGGTAAAATCAACATCATAGATGATATCTATATCAGTGAAATTTGCGATCCCATTTGAGTTGCTCGAAACCGACATGATGTTGGTTGTCATTTCGATTCCATACCCGTCCACAGAACTCGGAAGATTTAGCAAAAACGGTTCAATGGATTCCTTGATGACGTTGTTTGTATCGGATACATTCAGGACCCCGATGTAGGGCAATGATGTGCTTGAATACCCTTCAGTCGATAGATCCAAAGTGCCATCAAGGTCTACATCTAACGATAAGTTATGCCAAGCACCGATAAAAATCCCGTGTAACCCTTCACCTGCAAGGACAAACTGATCCATCAATCCGTCTTGGTCAATATCTGAAAGTAGTATATCTATCGGAACAGAGGAAGGAGTCAATGGTGAAGGATTTGGAGAGCCCAAACCTGCAGATGAAATTGTCCGATACCCAATGTCTCCATCTAGAGTTGATGGATCGCCATCTTCGTATTGAGGGTTTGGAGTAAGTAGGCTAATTTCACCATTATTCTTGAAATCCGCTATGGTTGCATTCGTTGTTACAATCGTATCTGGCAAGGGAATCTGGGTCCATGATGATTGATTGTTAAGAACGATGACTGAACCGATTTGTTTTGGAGTTATGAAGTCTATATCTCCATCACCGTCAATGTCTCCCGCAATCGAATCTGATGAAATATTTCTGAACTTTTGCGGATTTTCTGTCAGTCGGCGGCTTTGGGAGTCATAGACAATTTCTGTAGCATCATTCCAAGCGTCCGATACGATGATGGTTGTTTGATTATTATTGAAGAAATCATCAATTCGCAATGTCACCAGATCTGTTCGGTTCACCATATCGTTCCATCGATAGATTACAATGTCAGAATCCGGACGGGCTGAATTAGTAAAGGGATAAAACAACGAAACTGACACTACCCCTTGATTGGTAGGGCCGTGAATCGTGACGAAATCTGGATAGCCGTCCCCGTCAATATCAGCTATTTGTACATCCAACGGATTGTTTGATGTGTTAAGATTGAAGTACGGATCGTATGTCATCGTTGTTGTGTTGTAGTAATGGATACACATCATTGAACTACCATTTGAGAATGTTACGACATCGTCGTGAGAATCATTGTTCATATCTGCAATACGCATTCTGTCCGAATTTGCACAGGTTTGGGTCCAGTTCGTCAAGTTGTGTTGCATGCTTGTTTGATTGCTTTCAAGTACTGCAAAACCGGTGTTTACTCCCGTGGTTAGATTCTCCAGTGACAAGACAAATGCATCGGTGAGGTTGTCGCCGTTTGAATCTCCAAGTTCCATCACACTTACAACACCAACAGGTATGTACTGTGCTTCAATTTGAGGCGTGAAAGTAATGTTTGCATGGCTTGATTGAATTGATGCGTTTCTTGGAATCAAAATTCCTGGTCTTGCCGTACTATTGTTCAATGAAATTGTTTCATAGGCCGATCCTGTAAGGAATGTATTTTGATGAGATAGGTCTCCATAACCCACATCCGAGAATGCCCAAATCGTATCGCCTGAACTGCTATTGATCCACACACTTCCCGGGGTTTCCGAAACCGACTGGCTTTGTACCACAAAAGATGCGTCTTGGAATGTCACATTTCGTTCTAAATCCAATTGCAACGAGGTTGAAGTATTGTTTCCATCGGATATTACAGTAAGAAACGATGCCCCTCCTGCAAATGAATTTATTTCATTCGTGCCGCTTGCAAATGACTGCGGTACAAAGAGAATTGGCACTAGGAAGAGGGCCACGAGGATGAGCGATTTTTTCTTGATGCGTGTTTCTTGCATTGTGCCACCACTCCTATCTCAGAACAAACTTCTACTTCAAATCGATGACTGTTCTTAGTATCCAATTGATTTTTCTTACAGGAGCACGTTTTCTCAATGGCTGGCGATTATACAAACATTATCAATGAGGGTATCTTTGGATAAAGTGATTACAATGGTTAGTCAATCCAGAATTTTGATCACCGCAGGTGATATGGAAATAGATGTTAGCGGAGCGACTGTCGAAGTCGATGCACGCCTAATTCAGATGCGTCATGATGACACATGGTCGATTGTTCTTGAGCGATTGAGAGATGCACGTGATGCCGCTATCGACGCAGCGATTGACGCTGCGAGAGATATTGGATTGCCAGAACGAGGTTCAGCCTTCCGCGCCCTCGTAGAAAACTGTACTCTGAGCAAGAAGCCTGATCAGGTTCTCGCTGCAATCCATTACCTACGAGATGTTGAAGACATCAGAGATAGCCCTCCC
>JAKMFY010000087.1 GCA_022425185.1 Candidatus Poseidoniaceae archaeon
AACGATTGAGTTGCAAAACAACCAAGAAAACAAGGTAAAATAGAGCTAAACATGCGCCTTCCCAACGTTCAAATCTGTAACTTCTACGCATGAAAATCAATGCTAGCAGAACTCCTAGAACTGTTGCTGGCGCGATAATCTCCATTGTAAGGCCGTTGTCTTTTTCGCTTATAGACAGAGGATGAATCATTGAAGCAATACCAATAGAGAGCAGGGGGTCTGTTATGTTTGAACCAATAAGGGTTCCAATCGCAACGCCCTTACTTCTTTGGGCAGCCATCAATGCGATTGTTAATTCGGGTAGAGATGTTCCAATGCCAGAAACAGTTGTACCAACTACGGAATGAGGTACATCAAATTCGAGTGCTAAATGGCAGGCCTTATCGACGAGGATATTTGCAGCGTAAATTGCAAATCCAAGTCCTAAAATAATCATGATTGTGTACGCTGCAGAACTCCAATTTGATCCTTTAATCTCATATTCGCCTGCCTCTTCAACTTCTTCAAGACGAATTGCTTCTCTTTTCATCAAAAGCCAGACAATGTATGTCACATACAGTGCAGAGAGAATTGCTCCTTCCCATCGTTCCAATGTACCATCTGTCCAAACAAAGAAAATGAGCAACATTACTGATAAAAGCATGATAACACCATCTCGATTAAGCCAAGATGGACGAACCTTCACCGACTTCGTCATTACAACAATTCCTAGAATGAGAGTTATTTGAACAAGAACGGAACCAAGGATACTCCCTATTGCAAAATCTGCTGAACCAGGAGTATTACTTGCATCAAGAGCTGCTGAACTTGTAACGAGAATCTCAGGGAGTGATGTGCCGATTGAAACAATAGTCAATCCAATAACAATCTCAGCGATCCCTGCTCTTCGAGCTAACCCTTTCGCTCCTTCGATGAAGAAATCCGCACTCGTAACGAGAAGACCAAGAGAAAGAAGAAGAATTAATGCCATAATGAACTTCGAATTATCTGTTGTCATATACTCAGCCAAGAGGATACCCATGAACAAAGCACCTGTAATGAGCATTGCATTGAAGTGGATAAGTTGAGGAATCCCCATCAACTCATCCTTTTGCTGCATAATCTTGCCCACGCATCATGGGTTTTCATGCTTCTGCCAATCTTCTTCGACAACATCAAGTTCTAGGTAGATTTCGGAAACCCGATGTGGAAGCGTGGTGTCACCGAGTTCATCGGTACCTTCACCATGGTCTTCGTTGGTTGTGGTAGTGTTGCACTCAATCGCTCATCGCTTGAAATTTCCCTCGCATTTGGCATTATTGTAAGCCTGATGATTCTATCACTCGGAAGATTCTCTGGCGCTCACATTAATCCGGCTGTATCAATCGCTTTCTGGAGACGAGGAGACCTTTCGAATAAAGACACTCTTTCTCATGTCGTGGGCCAGTTATGTGGAGGTGCATTAGCAGGATTATCTCTTGATGGAGCGGGACCTACGCTACGAAATGAAAATACATCTTGGATCGGTTTAATCGGAATCGAAATTGGAATCACATTCCTTCTCATGGCCTCAATTCTTCTTATCATCAGGAGAACAAAAAATTGGCTCCCTATCGCAGTCGTCGTAGGATCGGCAGTAGCGATCTTGGCATTTCTCTTTGGAGAGTATACTGGGGCAAGTATGAATCCAGCACGTACATTTGGCCCAAATTTATTCTCTGGTGATGCTGCAATAATTCCAATTTATTGGCTGACTACGACCCTCGGCGCCTGTCTTGCTGTTTGGCTTGAAACGCTTATCCCATCAAAGACTGAATCACCTTAGTTACGTGTTCAATCGAAGGAATTGTATGATTTTCCAAAGGTGGAGAGAATGGAACTGGAGTGTCTAATGCGCCGATAACGACAGGTTGTGCTTCCAGTTGATAGAACGTTGATTCAAGAATTTGAGACTGGATTGTGTGGCCCAAGCCACCATGCCATTGCCCTTCTTGAAGGACCACCAATCTTCCAGTTTTCTGGACTGATGAAATACAGGTTTCTTTGTCAAAAGGAATGATTGTTCGAAGGTCGATGACTTCTAACTCAATCCCATCTGTTGATAACAACTCTGCGACTTGTTTAGCGATATGGACCATCGCCCCCCAAGTCACGAGTGTTAAATCGGTTCCATTTCGTATGACTGAGGCTTTACCGATTGAATGACGTTCTCCATTTGCAATGGATTCATGAACAGATGTCGTGTCAACTATCTGATTGATATTCTGCCCCCAACCGGTAAGACCTCCACGCAGACCGTACAATCCGATATGTTCCAAGAACAAAACAGGATCCTCGAGATGTGCGGCTTCGACAAGTAATTCGTAAGCCGCTTGTGGAGTCGCTGGAGCAAGTACGACGAAGCCGGGGTCGTTTGCGAACCAAGATTCAATCATATTTGCATGAAACGGCCCTGAACGGGTTCGGGCACCGAGTGGAATTCGAACTGTCATTGGGCAATCTGCACCCCAGCGCCAGCGAAGCATTGCTGCATTGTTGATTAATGCATTAAATCCGAGGGCTGCAAAGCCACCAAATTGAATTTCAACCATTGGTCGCATTCCAGATAGAGCTGCCCCTACACCTGTGTGGACAATCATCGCCTCACAAAGAGGCATGTCAACAAGTTTCTTTTGATGGCCTGCGTTCTTTAGAGCCATATTCATTCCAAAAGCACCAGCAACTTCCATGTCCTCCCCTATGAACACACAATCATCACCATATCGATTTGCAATATCGACCATTGCTTGTTGGATGGCTCGGGCATAGGTCCAGCCTCCTGATTCCACGTATTCAACCGGCTCAACATTTGGATTTCGTTCAACCATTGATGGGGATGTTATGACATCAATTTGATCTTGATGTGTTCTTGCATCATGAATCGTAGTGATACCCTTCGTTACAGTTTCAGGTTCTGGCCAAGCCATTTTCTCAACATCTGAACGAGCATTGTCAACGAGAAGTTGTTCCTCTTCTTCCATTTCCTCGAGTTCGCTTTGTTCAACGCCCAAGGTGATTAACAGTTCTCGATGAGTTGGCAATGGATCCTTCGCAGCCCAATACTCAAGCAATGCACGGTCTACGTAACCAGGTGGAGTACCTGTCTCTGAACCAAGATAGAGGTCATCATGATGATGGGCATGACCACAACCTCTCATTGTCTCGACATGAACCATCGTTGGGCCCCCGCCTTCCATGCTGAATTCACGTGCGGTTGCAATGCTTGCGTGCCATGCAGCAGGATCAGAACCATCGATTGTCCAAGCAGGGAAGCCCATGGCCACCGCCTTATCCGCCCAAAGTTCAACACCAGATTGATGAGCAGGAGGTGTATCCAATGCGATTTGGTTGTTCTGAAGAACATAACATATCGGCAGGCCACGAGCGCCTGCGAGATTCAATGACTCCCAATATTCTCCAGAGGAAGAAGCTCCTTCACCTATGCAAGCGACGTGAAAACGATCAAGTTCTTGCTTCCAAGCCGCAAAGGCAAGTCCAGTCATTGTTGCACTGGCAATAGGAAGAGGAGCCGTCGGTGGTAGAACTCCAACATGCCATGCGCCTATGTGCAAATCCCGGCCACCTGCTCC
>JAKMFY010000090.1 GCA_022425185.1 Candidatus Poseidoniaceae archaeon
AAACCAAACATTGCCTATGTAGGGAGCAACGTCATGTCCGTCGCTTTCAACACCGGTGACCAATACACCGACATGTCAGGAACTTCAATGGCAACTCCAGGCGCTGCAGGAGTTGCTGCGCTGATGCTTCAAGCAAATCCGGACCTCTCACCTTTCGATATTCGAAATATTATGCAAGAAACTGCGACCTATCGTCAATGTGCGTACATGCTTGCAAATGAGCCATGTGCTGAGGACTTGATTCCTAAGAATCGTCAGAACAATGTTTACGGACATGGAGAAGTAAGAGCCTTAGACGCTGTGTTAGAAGCTGCACAGGAAGATTATGAATTCGATACTTCAATTTCCGTGGTGGTTTCGACACCAATTGGTGAGCACAATAGAATTCATCTTGATCGTGGAGATTTCGTTTCCTTTGATGTCGTTGGAGAGCTTGAAACAGTTCAATGGAGAAGCAATCACCTTCGTGACGATTGGTCAAACATCCATGATTTTGACCATGGCAGCCCTTCGGGTGAACTCTACTTAATCGACATTGTTCACCAATTGGAACATCTTCCTGGGACAGATGTTTTGGGCAATCATACCATCTCTCTCCGTGGAATTCAATACAACGAATCGGGAGGTCAATCCTCCTCTACTCCACTCGCTACTGCTGATGTTATGATTATGGATGCAAGTACTGACGTTATCTCTGAAAAAGAAAGCGAAGGCCTTCCTGCAGTAGGTCTACTTGGAACTATGGCCATCGTCGCATTAGGGATTGTGGCATCATCTCGTGAAGATGAAGATACGACCGATGGGCAGTAATTACGAACCCTATGTTGATATGCGGATTTGATTAGGTAAGGTTGGGCGAGTCATATGGTTGGAGAAGCACACGTATCAATGATACCAACAACGCCAAAGAAAGTATGGTCTGCTAATGTAAACGGCCACGCTGTACAAGCCCTTGCGCCCTCAAACGCCATCCTACTCGATGTTTTACGGGATGAAGTAGGCATGCTCGGCGTAAAGCGTGGGTGTGATCTTGGAACATGTGGCTGTTGTGCCGTTCTTGTCAACGGTGAACCACGTCTCTCATGCCTCTGTTTAGCAGGTCAAGTTGAGGGCGACGATATTACCACAGTGGAAGGACTTGCTGAAGGAGCCCATTTGGCTCCGATTCAAACGTGTTTCGCTACACATGGTGGCTCTCAATGCGGTTTCTGCACACCCGGTTTCCTCATGGCTGCTGAAGCGTTGCTCGATTCAAATCCTAAACCTTCCCGAGAAGAAATTTCATGTGCAATAGAAGGAAATCTGTGCAGATGTACAGGCTATCAACAGATAATCGATTCAATCGAAGCTGCAGCAGAGATTAAGCGAGGCGAAGCTCCTGCTCCAACCCCTGCCAGCGATCCTCATCCAAATCCTCACCCTGAAGGGCCAGAACAGCCATCGATGCCACCGGGCCATGCGAGATGATATCATGTCTGGTGGATATCGGCAACAACCAGGTGCTTCCCGTGAAGCCACCCGAAAGGATGGAAAGCGAGTTGCTGGAAAACAAAAGTTCCCTCCGCCAGGCTCTGGTGGCTCAGACCCAAAGATGGCCCCTCGTGATCTCGATTGGATTCCAGAATCAGTCGGCGGAAAAGAGCCACAACCTGCAGGTTCACACATACATGACAGATATCGAACTGGTACTTCGGTTGGTAAACCGCGTGCACTTGTTGATTCACACGCTAAAGTAACAGGGCAAGCATGGTATGGTGATGATGTACGCTTACCAAACGAAATCATCGGGAAGATTCTACGTTCCCCTCACCACTATGCCAAAATAAAATCGATTGATACCTCAAAGGTTGAGGCGTTACCAGGTGTTCTAGCAGTCGCAACAGGCCAAGATGCTCCGAATACATTCGGAGTTCTGCCCGTTACAAAGGATGAACATGCAATGGCCGTTGAGAAAGTTCGACACGTTGGAGACCTTGTTGCCTGTGTTGCTGCAATCGATGAAGCAACTGCAATGGAAGCCTTGAATCTCTTTGAAATTGAATGGGAGGTACTTGAACCAATTTTTGACCCAAAGAAAGGTCTGGAAGACCAAGACGAACCAATTCATTGGCGTGGCAAGTATCACGTCGGAAAGACAAATGTTCAGAAACGTGTTTTCCAAGAATTTGGAGATCGTTCGTTGGTCGAAGAACCATCTGCATCATCGCATGGAAAGTGGAGGATGGAAGGAGTCCATCACGGATTTACCGAACCTCATGCAGTCGTCGCTCATTGGGATCCAAATGGACGCTTGCAACTCTACACACCTCAACAAGTTCCACACTATGCACATCGTGCTTTATCGACTGTTCTCGAAGTTCCAATGCATCAGATTAACGTCATACGAACATTTGTTGGAGGTGGATTCGGCGGAAAATCAGATCCATTCCCACATGAAATGTGCGCAGCAATTCTTGCGCGCAAGGCTGGACGTCCCGTTCGCATCAATTTCACTAGAGAAGAAGTCTATTGGATTAATCGAGGCCGACATCCAAGCCACATTGAAGTCAAGATGACTGCCGATGAAGACGCAAGGATTTCTGGTTTCGATATCGACGCTCTCATCGATGGCGGAGGTTTTGCTTCCTTTGGTCACGTAACTTCGTACTACAACGGCGTTCTTGCAACAGCACCTTACGAACTTGGCTCTTTTCACTATACAGGAGCCCGAGTTTGGACCAACAAACCAGCAAGTGGTGCAATGCGTGGACACGGTGCTGTGAACACAAGGTGTGCAGTCGAAGTTGGACTTGATGAAATGGCTGAGCAACTCCAAGTTGATCCAATCGATTTACGACTCGCCAACCTTTTACCTCCTCACAGTCGTACAATCTCTGGATTCAGAATCACATCGAATGGGATGCGGGAAGCGCTTGAACGTGTACGTGAAGGCTCAGAATGGGATGAGAAATTCAGACAATTACCGCTCGGGAAAGGAATTGGAATTGGCTGTGGTTTCTTCATCTCCGGCTCAGGATTGCCAATTCATTGGGATCCAAATCGATTCCCTCACGCTACTGTTCACATGCAGATTGATATGGACGGGGGTGTAACTGTTCACACAGGCGCAGCAGATATTGGACAAGGTTCGACGACTGCTGTTGCCCAAGTTGTTTCAGAAGTCTTAGCTCTACCAATCGAAATGATTCACGTTCGTTCCCATGAAAGCGATACAAGCCCTGTAGATTTGGGGTCTTATTCAAGCAGAGTGACGTTCATGAACGCAAATGCAGCGATACGAGCAGCACTAGACATTCGTGAGAAGTTGCTGAATGCTGCTTGGGAAATGATTGGATATCACCCAGACGTCCTCGTCCTAAATGATCGTAGAATCTACTACAAACACGACCCCGCAGTCGGTGTATCCTATCTCGAAGCGTTGCACAAGGCGCAAGAAGACAAAGGTTCGTTAATAGCCAGTGGCGCATACCGTTCACCTCCAATGGGTGGTGTTCACAAAGGCGCAGCAGCAGGGCTTGCTCCTGCTTATTCCTTCTCTGCATACGTTGCAGAGGTGGATGTCGATGTTGAAACTGGACGGATTTCTTGTACAGATGTATGGGCTGCACACGATTGCGGAAAAGCCCTCAATCCTCTTGCAGTTGAAGGGCAAATCATTGGTTCTTGTCACATGGGCCTTGGACAAGTTCTTTCTGAAAAGATGGTTTATGGCCGAACAGGCCATCTTCAAAATCCAAATCTCTTGGAATATAAAATTCCATCTGTTCATGAAATGCCTAACGTGACGCCAATTATTGTTGAATCCTCTGATCCTGAAGGCCCATTCGGAGCAAAGGAAGCAGGAGAAGGGCCACTACTACCTATTCTTCCTGCTGTTGTTAATGCAGTCTATGACGCAATAGGCGTTCGCATCAGAGAATTACCACTTACTCCTGACGTAGTTTGGAAAGCCGTTTCCGCCAAGACAAAGTCACTGGATGGTATTGATTCAATCGACTTGCCCTCACCACGTTTGACTCATGGACCTCTCCAAGCAACATTGGTCGAACGTGGAAATGACCATAAGGCACGGGATAAAAAGAGGCAACGAAGCGAAGATACGTCTGCATATGTCAACGGTGTCTTGTTTGGTTTCGACCCAGAGAGGCCTATGGAAGATCAAGTCGAAGGATGGAGAACTGCTGTTGAGCCGGACCCAGAACAACTCGCGGAACTTGGCCTGGCCGGAAAAGCTTGGCTCAAACAAGAACAACGCCACATGGAAGGTGAACAATGATGCTGATGCCTCCGTTCGAACTTCATCACCCTAAATCTATAGAAGAAGCCTGTGAGATGGCTTCTCAGTTCATGGAGCGAAAAGAATCCTTTGATTGGGTTGCTGGTGGAACAGACCTCCTTCCGAATTATAAGTGGCACATCAACGTGAAAAAACACGTCATCTCTCTTGCTAAAATATCCGGAACAGATACAATTTCAATGACCGAAATTGGAGCAATGGCTCGCCTAAATGCAATTACGGAATCGGATCACGTTCACCCACTCCTCGCAGAAGCAGCGGCTAAAGTGGCTTCTTCGTTGATTCGTAACAACGCTACACTTGGAGGAAATCTTTGCGTAGACACCCGTTGTTTCTGGTTCAATCAAAGCGAAGACTGGCGTCGTTCAATTGATTGGTGCCACAAGGAAGATTGCGGCACTGGTTCTGATTGCAGAGTTATCCCAAATCAGAATACACTCTGTGTTGCTACGTATCAGGGTGACCTTGCGCCTTCATTGATGGTTCTTGAAGGTGTCATTCATCTCATAGGTCCTAATGGATCTCGACAAATACCCGCTGAAGAGTTTTTCCAACTCGATGGGATTACAAGAAATG
>JAKMFY010000105.1 GCA_022425185.1 Candidatus Poseidoniaceae archaeon
TTCTGCTGCATGGATTCCAGGTGATTCCTCAACACTTCGAGTTGCCTCAACAGCCCTTGAATCCATTCCCCGCCTCCATTCAGAACAGGTTTCGGAACTTTCTGGTGAATTCAACTCCACTCAAGTCAAGGCTTTGTCTGAAGCAGTCATGAAGTCAATCAAGCCAGTGAACAATACTGCACTTCCTCCAAGATACAGAAAAGCCATGGTCAGGGTGTTAGCAAAGCGTTCACTTAATCGAATTTTGGAGGCTCCTGAATGAAGGCAAGATGTCTCCTCGTACTTTCATTGCTACTCCTTTCCTTCTTACCTAATTCTTCTTCTCAATTTCCCGATAATAATCCATGGGAATTTGGATGGGAAAGCGAAGTAGAGCCGAGTTATGAGCTCATGCTCGATGGTGAAAAATGGAAAATTGAAGATGTCCTCTACTTTTATGTCGAAAATACTCGCATGAATGACCTTTCTCTGACCATTTCGGTCGAATTTGATTCGGAAGACGAGTTGATAGAGGCAACATACGATGAGGAAATTTCTATTCCCTCTGAAGAAAACAAAACATTCACTGTAGATTTGCTCAGTTCGAATCCAGATGATGTACGTGCGTTTTCTACAGATTCATCCCTTTCGATCAAAATCACAGCAACAGAAACGGCAGGTACTGCGGAAATATCCAGTAAAGAGATAGAAGCCGATCTCAAGGTTCCTCGTTCACACAAACTCGTCCCAGAAGCAACTACGCCAACCTATGCGATTTCTTCAGGAACTTGGGTTGAAGCGACGCTTCATCTCAATAACATGGGTAACTCAGTAGATGCAGCAAAGGCGATTGAAGCCGACGTTAGAAGTTGTCCACTCCTTGACATAACAGGTCTTGATTCTGCACTAAACGTGCAAATACAACCTACCGGAATTAACGGACAAGAAGCAGAATCCTTTACTTTCAGGATTGAACCATCCTCCGCCCATCCTAGTCGAACGTGTGAAGTTACTATTGCAATCACTTCTGAAGGGAATAATATTGAGCGTAGTGTGGTGTTTGATATTGAAATCAAAGACGAGGATGGATCCGATTCTAATTCGGATTCTAATTCGGATTCCGGTTCTTCGAGTTCAGGCTCCTCAGATGAGGACTCTTCGGCGCTTCCTTCGGTGAGTTTCTTAATGACTTTCGTTTTAGTCGGAATCGCTGCTTTAACCCGTTCTAAAAACGATTGAGTGGCCCGAAAACTGGTAGGAATCAGAACTGGTTTTTTACTAAATCAGACTAAACGTCAAGGCAGAATCATTATGTGTGTAACGAGGTTCCGAAGAAAGGAACATACTACTCTTGTAGTAGAAATGAGGTATAATTATGGCAGAAGCAGAGAAAACAAAACTCTCTGTTGAAAAGAAATTATTGGCAGGTCTTGTCGTTTCTATTCTTCTTTCCACAACGCTCATCGTTCTCGCAAGCTCTTCTAAAGAAACGGTGTTCTCTCCGTACGTAAGAGATGCTGAAGGCGACTATCAATACCAACAACTTACCAAGATGAGAGATTCTCTTGGAGAAGGCGATGGGTATGAAATCTACAACACTATGTCGACCCCAATGCTCGTTAATGACTGGCAGGACCCTCACCGAACTATGCTCATTATCACAGCACCTGAGAAACCATTTGATGCTGCTGAAGCAAGTGCAATCCATGATTTCGTAACAGAGAAGGGTGGGAAAGTCATCCTTGCAGCGAGTTCAACAAATGCACAACGTGTTGCTGAAGAGTTTGGAATTCTCTACTTTGATGCTCCTATATTGGACCAAAAGTGGTACTATGAAGTGGCTAATTCCGTTGGGGAGAGAGAACCTGAAGACCAAACACGTCTCTGGTCAGTTGCTTCTGTAAACCAAGATCTCGATATGATGGACGAAGCATCCTTGCGTACTCCTTGCACAGAAGAACTTGTCCTCAACTCACAGATTGACAACTGCCGCATGCCTGTTCTCTTCCATTCCCCCACCGCTATTCAGGTACTCGATGTCGAAGATGATAACCGAGAAGTTAGTGTTCTTGCTTCTGCAAGCGACCAAGCATTCGTTGCTCGCTCTGGATATGATATCAATAACGTAGCAAATCCTAAGACCGGTAAGACTGATCTAATGATTCGGATTGATTATCCTGGCATTGAAGCCTATGATAAGAAATCTGACAACGATATCGGAAAGATTGACGTCACCGGAAGCATTGTGTTTGTATCCGATCACTCAGTTCTTGCAAACCATCTTTGGGACGAAGCTGATGCAGATCTAACAGGAAAACAACAATGCGGTTCAGACTTGTATCCAGATAATGGCCATTCCTGCTGGGACACAGACCCAGATGGTCTTGTTGCAGCCCAAGGTGACACGAAGTGGAATGGTAATCAACTCTACTTCCGTGCTCTCATTCGAGATATGATGGAATTCGATAATGAGGAACTTTCAACCACCATTACCAGAAACCAAGATGAATTTAACATCGTCTTTGATGAAAGTCGTCACGTTTCCAGTGCCGTCACTCAACCATTCACAGAAGCCATTGGAGCAGTCGTATTGCTAACAAGTGATACATATCTGAAGTGGCTTATCATCCTGAATCTGTTTGCGCTTCTTGC
>JAKMFY010000107.1 GCA_022425185.1 Candidatus Poseidoniaceae archaeon
GAGTCAATGATCCAATCGATATCTTGCCAAATGGTTTCGAGCCTGTTGCCGAGGACCCTGTGCGCCCTGGCCTTCTTCCAAGCGATGCAGACGAACATCCAATCATGGTCTTTGTTGGACGATTAAGTGAGCAGAAAGGATTGGATGTTCTCATGGATGCTTGGGACAGATATTGTGCCTCAGGGCCAGCCAATGCACGGCTTGCAATTGCTGGTTCGGGTGAACTCAATGAATGGTTAGATCAACGTATTGCAAACGCAAAACAACCTGATTCAATACACAAACTTGGTCGTGTCGAAGACAGTGAAAAGAGATGGCTTTTCGAGAATGCAAAGGCTGTTCTCCTTCCCTCTCGGTTCGAGGGACTTCCAACAGTTCTGCTCGAGGCAATGAATGCAGGAGCCCCTACTGTCATGTCTGACGTCAATGATTTAGGGCGGTTAGTAACCGAACCTGATGCTGGTCTTTCGATTCCACCAGGTGATGTGGATGCTCTGCTTGAAGCAATAGAAACCATCCTCGAGGCTGATGAAAAACAAATCCAACTTTGGTCAACAAACGGGAAGGAAGCTTCCAAGCCGTATCTTTGGTCAACGATTACTGAAGATTTACTTCAGATATATCGGCGGGTGAAGAAGTGACACTCCCTCGATTGATTATGTTTCATTGCAACATGGGTTTACTTGGAGGGGGTCAACGCGATCTTATCGTTGCTTTACCAGAACATGCCAAACGATGGGACATCACAATGGTCACACTCAACGCTCCGGACTTGCTTGTCGATAAATGCAAAGAACTCAACATCGAGTTGATCACGCCGCCTCAACCTTGGCAGGAACCTCGGGGAGGGATCAAAGAGATCACAGCGGCTTCAGGTCGTTCTTCTCGAAAGGCTTGGAAACGCCTTTTCCCTTCGTTTAAAGAACAACTTCAGCGCGCTGATGCTGCTTTTGTTTTAATCACAGTAGGTGGATTAGAAGTCCTCGAATTGATACCTCGTACGCTTCCACTTTTCGCCCACATTCTTGAGCGAAACAAAGGAATCTATGATGACGTCCCTCATCGAAATATGGATGGCTCATTCAAGCGCCCAATGTGGATGAATAATCTCGTTCTTTCCTATCTTCGTCGGTGGGACAAAAAGTGGCATCATGTGTTGTGGAATCGACCAAATACGATTATTTCAGCAAATACGCCAACTAGCGCCCGAAAACTTGCAGCGGCGCACAATTGGCCGACACTAAACTCATGGATTGCTGGAAGCCCTGAATTCCGAGATGAGGAAAAACGACCAGCTGGAGTAGGTGTACTTTGGCCAGCCATTAACCCTCATGCATGGCCTACTGAACCAACCACGGATGAAGTGAACGTTTGGGAACATTTTGATCTCAAACCAATCACTCCGTACCTTTTGACCATTGGTAGTGCCTGTTTCATGAAAGGAAGTTTTGAGGCGCTTACTGTTGCTCATGCCAGTTCAATGCCTTTAGTTCACCTCGGTGGTGGAGAAACCGACAATATGAAGAAAAAGGCTACGGAGATGGGCGTTGAATTAATCGTCATGCCTAGAATCGATGAATTAGAAATTGTTTCTCTTGTTCGCAATGCTCACGCTCTAATCGCAATCGCGCGAACTGAAGGATTCGGTCTAACTCCTATGGAAGCGATAATGGTTAACACCCCCGCACTTGTTGTTGATGATGCAGGCTTCACCCACACGATTACGGATGGGCTTAATGGTCGTAGGCTACCGTGGCCAAACAATCCAGATTCCATTCTGAAATGGGTTGAGGCGATTGAACAGTCAGGCCAGAAAAGTAATCGTGAACGATGGGCAGAAGCTGGAAGACAACGTATTCTTGAACGATTCAGTTCAAATCATCAAGCAGAGGGGTTGGCGCGCGCATTAGAGACACTTGGGGTCCAAGTTGAATTAACAGAACTGGAAATATTACCAGGTCTTGATCCTGCATGATTCATCAGAATGAAAACAAAGAGGTTTGGCCTCCATCTCTGATGAGGTTTCCTTTTCGTAATGCATCGAAAGCAGCATCCATTCTCCGTTGACTAAACTCTCGTTCTTCTTGTAGAAATTGAGTAAGGCCTTTCACATCAACTGTACCTGGTTTGAGACCTTCGGCATCGACGTCGCTCGAAGGATGATTAAGAAAGATCTCTCTGATTTCATCGAGTCGTTCAGGAACATCTTTTCCTTTCTCTTCGCAAATGGCTTCGATGGTTCCAAGAGATTTAATCAGTTTAATCCCAGTCTTTGGGCCATTCCTTTCAACCCAGGATGGAAATCAGTACCGATCATTATGGCCAAGTCAACCAGTTGCTCTCGGGTTAAATCGTGTGTATCAAGGAGTTCCTGCAAATTGATTTTTTGTGCCTTTACAGTTCGGCCATGGCGTTTACTTCCGTGACTCATAAGATTACGAACAAGAATTGGGCTTCCATAAAGAAGGGCATCCCAGTCTTGAGTTGCCACAATGTCGAGTTGTCCTTTTACCGCCATTACTGCGGCTTGTCCTTCTCCTTCTGCAGCAGCATCCACCCAGCGAACACCGAGTAAATCGAGCATTTTCTTGGTATCATCGATCATTTCTGTGCTGTAATGAACAATGCGTTGTGCCATCTTTTGAGCGGTTTGGTAGTCACCGTCTTCGAGCGCTTGCTTGTGAATCGCCTCTGCTTCTAAGCGACGCTTTCGGCGTGCTGCAAGTTCATCGGCTTTCAGTTCTGGAGATTGGCCATCGAAAATGAATACCGGTTGGATTCCCATCGAAAGCATGGATGTTGTTCGGTTAAGAATTCCCATTAAATGGGCCACAACGCGACCTTTTGAATCTCGTAGAGGACCTCCATCGCCTGTTGGAGAACGATCACGAATTGTTGTCAAGAATTGAAACGCGGTCAGGAAAGCATCGATTCCAACTCGCTTTCCACTTAATTCTGCAAGATTTATTTCCTCAGGTGTTGCAAGGTCCCTTAGATTACAGCCCATATCATTCTGTTAACGTCGAGGGTATGTCATGGTTCGTATGCGGTGCCGTGAAGAACAAGCACGCCAAGCGCAGTGTATGGGGGAGCATATTGTGGCTTTGCGAGGTTGGCATCCAGCTCTCGCTCAGGCCGAAGTACGAGCACTGTTTCCAAACCGAATCATCCATTCGTTTCCTTCACCCCGATTAATGCAGTTTCAGTTGAATGAAGAGGATTTGCCGAACGTTTCAGTTTCATCAGGCATTGAAGCGCTCTTCAAAAACGGAGAGAATCACGCGTTCACTGATGTTGACTCCATCCGCGAAATCATCAAATCTCATTTGGAACTTCATCCTCCGAACGATGAGTCGTGCGCAGTTGTTGCATGGAAGCATGGCCGTGGCATAGAAGGCGTCTCTCGTTCAGCGCTTGCAGGACGTGTCGGCGGGCTTCTTTCTGCGTTGGACGCGCAAATCGATTTGGAAAATCCAAAACAACGATTTGGAATTCTTCTTGATGAACATTCAAACTCAGTCACGTTTGGTTGGTTGCAAGGTACTGGACCAAAAGGGGACGAGAGTGTTGAGCGCCGTGCAAGTCAACGCCCATTCTTCAAACCCGTGAGTTTGGAGCCAAGACTTGCACGATTGGCCGTAAACCTCGCAAGTGGACCGCTTCACAACGGAGCAACACTCGACCCCATGACTGGAACAGGAGGATTCGCAATCGAAGCAGCATTGAGTGGAAGAGAAGTTGTTGGCCTCGACCTCGATGTGGAAATGATTGCTGGTGCTAAGAAGAATCTTGAATGGTCAGGATCAAACGCAAACGTGTTCTTTCAAGGAGATGCTACGAATGTTCAGGCTTCAATTCCAGATGATGCGCCTCAATCATTTTCAGGCATCGTTCTTGACCCCCCATATGGAAGGAATTCACAAGGATCTTTGGATCACGCTGAACTTCTAAAGCAGACATTACTGAGTTGCTCAACAGTCGTAGATGATGGCTCACTCGTTCTTATTTTACCTAGTGAAGCGAGAGATTTGTGCTTGGATACCGCTCTTCCATCCGACAAACGCCCCGAGTTGATTCACTTTAAGTGGCCTGAACTTGAACATCTTCTCTTAGAATGCAAGTGGAAATATGAAGATGCATGGTACGTTTTTGTCCATGGCAGTTTGGGACGCGTGGTCATTTCCGCATCAAGCGTTCCTCAAGATTGAGTAAAGCAATTGCATCATCCTCGCTGGGTTCAGGGAATTGTGATCTGTGAGGGCAACCATCGTCGAGAATTGCTTCATCCTTCGGATTCAGAACAATGGGATACTTTCGACATCCCTCAGGGCGCACCTCGTACACAGAACACATGCCTTCAGCACCCGGGTCTGAAGAAGCAGTCAAGAGAAAAACACAGGCACGAGTTGTTTCATCGTTCAGCAAAGTCAAGACGCCATTATGTTCCCATGTGAAGGTTTCAACCGCCATACCAGTACGGCGAGAAAGACGCTTTGCTTCTGAGATCGTAAGTGGCATTGTCGTTTCACGACAACAAGCCGAACAGCCCATTGGAACACATGGAAGCTGCTTGACCATAGAAGCCCCTACCTTTCCTTCACTTTTGAACATCAGGGATAAACTGAGGCTCAAAATAGGTTTTACAATGGTAAATCAGCAGGTGCGACACGGTGAGAGAACCGTTCAACAGAACCATTTTGTCGAACAATGAACTTCCCAAAATTCCACTTAATGGCTTCGAGGCCATTTTCATCATGAACTTTACAAAGTTCAGCAAACAGAGGATGGCGGCCTTCTCCATTCACATCGATCTTCGCCATCATTGGAAAGGTTACGCCGAATTTACTTTCACAGAATGTTTGAATCTCTTCGTGAGTCCCTGGTTCTTGTGCTCCAAACTGGTTGCAAGGAAAACCAATAACGACCAAGCCGTCATCTTTCTTGGATTCATAAAGGGCTTGCATTCCTTCATACTGCTTAGTAAAGCCACATGCACTGGCTACGTTGACAATCAAAAATTCAGTACCGCCAAGTTGCTTCAAGGATGTTGTCTCGCCTGTTATTGTTTCAAATTCGATATCAAATATTTCGTCCATAACCATTCTAACTCTATTTCATTCATGAACATGTGGTTTCTTGAAAAACGAAGCAAATGCTCTTGAAGTATCGGCCTGTGGTCCAACCATGCAAGTGCAAATGGAAACCTCAGCAGGAAACATCATGATTGAACTCTTTCACGGAAGTGCTCCCGATACAGTAGCAAATTTCGTCAAACTCGTCAACCAAGGATTCTATGATGGACTTCACTTCCATCGAGTTATTGAAGACTTCATGATCCAAGGCGGATGTCCAAATTCAAAGGACCCAATGGCTCGTGGCGCAGGTACTGGTGGACCTGGGTGGAAGATTCCTTGTGAAGCATCTGCTCTAGCATTAAAGCACGATAAGCCAGGAATTCTTTCAATGGCAAACGCTGGTCGTAATACTGGTGGTTCCCAATTCTTCCTCACAACCGTAGCCACACCTTGGCTCAATGGCAATCACGCAGTCTTCGGACAAGTTGTTGAAGGAATGGATGTCGTAAAGAACATAGAAGGATGTCAAAAGTTGCCAGGAGACCGTCCAAAGGTCCCTCAGCAAATCGTTCGATGCACTGTTGTTGAATGAAATTCTTGTTGTTTCATCAATTCGATGCATTCATAATTCATTGACGCGACCATATCGACATGGGAACCGAACGTGTATTGGCAAAAGCTCGCAAACTTGCGAAGCGATTGGCAGACAAAATCGATGAACTCAGCGACTCTCTCGAAGACCTCGAATTAGAATTCGCTATGTTGGTGAAGACCATCGACAAACTCGAATCCAAGCAAGGAAGTACGAAGCCAGTTGCATCCGATGTTCAAATCGATGTATCCATCGATGTTCAAGATGATGATGATGACTTTGACGTCACAAATACATCCGCACCAAGTGCAAAGGTTCGACGTAAGTTCTGATCAGGCTTCTGTTTCAGCCGCTTCACGCGCCTTACGAGCAGCAATGAATGAGCGAACACATAGAACTGTATATGCTGTTCCTGTTAGAAAAAGCATCAGCATTGACGAGCTGGCGTAGGTGAGGCCATCGGCCATGACCATGAAGAAACGAGTTCCACCGAGCGCTCCGATTAAGCCAAAGGTGACTGCAACATGCATCCAGAGTTTCCTTTTCCCAGGCAGTTTAGCCATTTCACCAGAAACAAGAAGAGCAAGACCAAGCATAGAAGGTAGGAATGACGTGAAAGATTGAGCTTCAGAAATATACGTGGCGATTAGTCCCCAAGCGAGGAGAAAAAGCCCGTAATTTGTTGTGAGATTTGGCATGGCGTTGGTCTGTTCTTGCATGTAGCACCTACGGATTGGAGGTTTATGAGTTCAAGTATTGACTTACTATGTCCTTAGCATTGGTTTAATAACATCATTCAATTGTTAAACTCTATGGGAAAACACAACATCGGTGGAAGCCGAATCGTATCCGTCAGCATACCTGAAGACGTTGCTCAAGAACTCGATCGTTGGACTGGTGGCGGCAAGAATATGGGCCGCAGTGCCTGGATTGTTCAAGCCATTCGAAGTCGATTGGATGTAAAAAGTACCTATTCTCAAACCTATACTCCTCCGAGTCCAAAAGCCCCTAAATCAGACGTTGAATTCCGTATTGAAACCGACACGATGGGAGAGATGAAGGTCCCTGGAGACACATATTACGGCTGTCAGACTGCACGATCTTTGGTTAATTTTGACATTGGTGAAGACGTCATGCCAAAACCACTTATCCGTGCATTTGGAATCCTAAAAGCAGCGGCTGCAAGAACAAATCGAGACCTTGGTGTCCTCGATGCAGAGATCGCTGGACTGGTTATTGATACTGCTGAAGAAGTCATGAATGGTGATCATGATGCTCATTTTCCTCTCCGAATCTGGCAAACAGGTTCCGGAACTCAAACCAATATGAACTCAAATGAAGTCATTGCAAACAGAGCCATTGAGATGGCAGGCGGGGTACTTGGAAGTAAATCCCCCGTACACCCAAACGATCACGTCAACAAGGGACAATCTTCCAATGATACATTTCCTACAGCCATGCATATTGCTGCTGCTGAAGAGATTGAACATCGTCTCTTCAAAGCGGTTCGAGGGTTAACAAGAAAATTAAGAGCGAAGCAGAAAGATTTCAAAAATATCGTAAAGATTGGACGCACCCATCTTATGGACGCCACTCCTTTGACACTTGGACAAGAGTTTAGTGGCTATGTTCACATGCTTGAAGCTGATTTACGCAGAATTGAATTCGCTCAGAAGGATTTGTTTGAACTCGCACTCGGTGGAACCGCTGTCGGTACTGGGCTCAATTCTCATCCTAAATTTGCTGAACAAGTGGCTCAGCGCATCGCAGAGCGAACAGAGTTGCCGTTTGTAAGTGCAGAAAACAAGTTTGCACAATTGTCGGCTCACGATGCAATTGTTGCAGCCAGTGGAGCATTGAATACGCTTGCAGTCAGTTTAATGAAAATTGCAAACGATGTGCGTTGGCTTGGCTCTGGTCCTCGTTGCGGATTTGGTGAACTTTCCCTACCTGCAAACGAACCAGGAAGCAGTATCATGCCAGGGAAAGTCAATCCAACACAATCTGAAGCGATGACGATGGTCTGTTGTCAAGTCATGGGCAACCATACTGCGATTACAATGGGAGGGAGTCAAGGAAACTTTGAACTCAACGTCTTCAAGCCAATGATGATTCACAATCTCTTACACAGTATACGTTTGCTTAGTGACGCATGTGTCTCATTTGGAGAACGCTGCATTGAGGGACTTGAGGCGAATGAAGAGATGATTCAGAAACATCTTGACAGTTCACTCATGTTGGTTACTGCTCTGAACAATCATATCGGATACGATAAATCTGCAAAGATTGCCAAGAATGCTCATGAGAAAGGGATCACATTACGAGAAAGCGCTCTCGAACTTGGCCTTCTAACGAACGAACAATTCGATGAGTGGGTTCGTCCAGAAGATATGACCAGCCCGAAGTAATCACTTCGTAGGCGGATTGAAAAGAACCGAGCGTTGGACAAAGAGTGCAACTAAGGGAATTCCAACCCATTGATTCCATTCAAGAACCAAATACAGAGCATACATTGTCATGAAGAATATCCCGAAGGCGATAACCAATCCCACAATTGCATATGGTGCACTTTTTGGCCTTGGATCAATGAAATCATAAACAAAGTATTGGCCAAAGAATCTCGCCCAAATAAACGCGAAGTAGAAGTATATTCCACCAAGGAAACCACCAAGAATGACGCCTTCTGGAAGCACTTCAATCGATCCGAAAACGAGTTCGATTGAAAGCAATATAATTGTCCAATTGTGCATCACTTGTTCATGCTTCAAAAAGAGGTGTGCGAGAGGATTATCACTCTTGACATCTGCAGGAATAATGACGTAACGAACAACAATTGCGGTCAGGCTCGATGCGCTTAATGCCATGAAATACAACAATGGAATTATTCGATTAAGGAATGAAGGAATTCCCACTTCAAAAATTGTTAACCAACTAACAACACCTGCCAAGAAGAAAAAGATTCCACAGAGGATGAGTTGCCAACTACTGAAGGTTACAAGGCGTTCAAGTCCTGTAACTTCATGCTGATCAACGTTTCCAGTATGGAAATTAATGCTGTACATAGTCCCTGGCCGAGGGCTTATTACCATCC
>JAKMFY010000109.1 GCA_022425185.1 Candidatus Poseidoniaceae archaeon
CCATTGAGAACATAGCATTCAGTGATTTTAGAATCGTATGGGTTTTTTGCGGACCAGTTGCTCATGAACTCACCAATCGCTTCGCGACGTTTTTCCCAAATGTGGCGCACTTATCATCATTCTCTTATGACCATAGCCCCCGTACATAGGATTCAAAGAGTTGATTCTCAGAGGACAAACCATGACCCACGAAGTAAGGTTGTTAGGAACTGGTAATGCTTTCCTGCCAAAACAACGACTTCATTCCTTCATGATTCTCGATGGAATCCATATCGTTGATGCTCCACCAACTGCTCTTGCTAGCCTAAGAATTGCGGGCATCTCTCCTGCCGAAATCGAAACTATTTTTGTCACACATCTCCACGGAGATCACGTTTTTGGATTACCATTTTTACTCCTTGAAAGAAAATACATCTCCGATAGAGAACGTCTGAAACCCCTCACAGTTGTTGGGGCAAAAGGTGTCAGAGACCGTTTTCAGACACTTTGTCAACTGGCGTTTCCAGGGAGCTTGGATGATGCCTTAGATTCAATAGAATTCATCGAAAGTGATCATGGAACAACAAACGATAACTGGAATTGGGAGCGTTTCGAAGTCCATCATGATGATGCTGTCGACCCTCACGGATATCGATTTGAACATACGGACGGAGCTTCAATTGTTCATTCAGGAGACTCCGGTCCATGCGATAATCTGGAAAATGCAATTTCCCGTTCACAAATTGCAGTTGTAGAGATGGGATTTCCTCAGTGGGTTCCATCCGATCATCATCACAAACCGAATGATATTCAATCGCTCTCTGAGAGAAACCCAGATACTCAATTACTCATAACACACACCTTCATCGATTCAGAAAAATCGAGCGGAGAACCAATTTTAACAAATGAGTTCCCAATCCATCCAGAAAATGTTCACCATCTCGAAGATGGAGATGCATGGATTTACGAAAAGTCGGTTTGGAATCCAGAAAATTGATGTGATATTTTTGTCCGTTTAAGTACCCATGTCGAGCCGTATATCATTTCTAAATAATTCTGTTTTTACAATCGAAATTGATTCCTCCAAACAATTCCTACGGACATCCTTATGAGGGGGGCTCGGACTCGGGGAAACTATCCCGGTGCATGTTCAACCAGCCATCGCAAAGGGGTATATAATGGAGGCAAAATTGTGAAGGAAAACATCTTTGACACTTTGCTCTCCAAGCCGAGTTTATTTCTTAACAAAGAGATTCTTCACCACAGCCATCGACCAACTGTTATGCCTCATCGTGAGAAGGAAATCGAACGTATTGCATTCAACCTTGTCGAAGCCTTGAACGGACAGATACCATCGAACATGATTCTTTACGGAGTTACTGGCGCTGGGAAAACTGCAGTCACTCTCCATGTTACAAAACTCTTGAAAGAAAAAGGAGAACAGATGAGAAGAGATATCACTCCTGTTATGGTTAATTGCAGACAAATTGACACTCAATATAGAGTTCTTTCAAATATTGGAAATTCACTTCTCGAAGATCACGAGATCGATGAAATACCATTCACTGGTTGGCCAACAGATCGTGTGTTCAAAGAACTCATCAAGAGAATGGATGCTCGAAAGGGCGTCTTTGTCATCGTATTGGATGAGATTGACCATCTCGTACGAAAAGCAGGAGATGACCTTCTATACAACCTAACAAATATCAATTCATTCCTCAAAGATTCACGCGCATGCGTCATTGGAATATCCAATGATTTGAAATTTACAGAATTCCTTGATCCACGTGTTCGTTCTCGTCTTGGCCAACAGGATTTATTGTTCGCTCCTTATGATGCCGAACAACTCAAAGATATCCTTCGAAAAAGGGCAAGTGTTTCAATCGCACCTGATGTTGTATCAGAAGGTGTTATTGCGCTCTGTTCTGCCTTTGCAGCACAAGAGCATGGAGATGCTCGATGTGCATTGGACTTGTTGAGAGTGTCCACAGAAAAAGCAGAACAACTTGGAGATAAGAAAGTTGAACAGCATCACGTCCGTATGGCTCAGCATCAAATTGAAGCAGACCAAATTGAACCAGTTATCGCTGCGCTACCAACGCAACAAAAGCTGGTTCTCGCTTCTGTACTCATCAACGAAAGAAATGGGCTAAAAAATATACAGACAGGTCAATTGTACGACGTTTATGACCAAGCATGTTCCTATCTCAACATACCATCACTCACCCAAAGAAGAATTTCGGGGATTATTGCGAATTTGGATATGCTTGGATTGATTACTGCGAGAACAATCAGCCGGGGACGATATGGCCGCTCTAAAGAAATCAATTCATGCATTCCACAGAACGTTGAAACACAACTGATTCTAACAAATGCTGATGAAAATATGGCCACCGTTTTCAACAACCGCTATCGACAACAACGTCCGCTCTGATTCGTTGTGCTTATATGGATGAGGCAGGTGGCGAAATCATGAGCAGTGAAGAGAAGACAGAAGAAAAAGGTTTTTTGGACCTTATTTCAAATCCTTCAATGGGCCTTTCAAAGTGGTATATCGCCATTGGAACATGGGGATTGGTTCTAGCAGTGCTCAATCTCATTGGTGAAATTCATCCATCATACAGAGTATCATGGGGAGGCCTTCTCACCTTCGAATTATTTGCTGACGCATTTGGTGACAAAGATACAGCAGCAGCATTCGTCGCAGGCGATGCTGTTTTCATGGCCGCTTGCGCCCTACTTGTTGGACTGGGATTAAAGTCGATCAATGAATCGACCGAAGGTGGCGTTGCAAGTTTCTTCCAATCCATGGTCATCAACGATACATGGCCTGCACTTGTTGGAGGTGAAGGTGGAATGATGCGAGCAATTGGAGCATGGTGTCTTCTTCTCGGATTTGGATTTTATATCGGATTCAGTTACATGAACCAAACATGGATTGACCTCGGCGTATATTCAGTTTCAATTACACTCATAGCCTTTGGTTTTGCTCTTAATTCTGCAAGTCGAGCCCCACCTGGCGACGAGACAGTCATGTGATCATTCAACTGAATAATCGCTTGTGACCATTTTTTGACATTAAAGCATCGAGAGCGCCTAAAGCAAGGCCTTGCCAGAGTGCAATAGACCATCTTAGAATTAAAATACGAACGGAGATGGATAGGAACAGATGATTCCTTTTTCCATCTTTTTTCAGACTCCTTGTTATGACACCGAGCGGGCCTCTCCAAAAGAGAAGTTCAATCAACACGCCGAGCATCATCCCACCAAATGCTAGATTTGTCTGCCACATTGAAAAAGGATCATCACCAAGCGGTAATGCCATTATGATTGGAATAAAAGATAACAACATCAGCAAGACAATCGGTAGAATTGAGAATGCTATGCTTGCACTTCCAATGAAATCAAAGCCTGGGCCATTTCTTTGGCGTGCTGGAAAATGGCGAACAATTCGAACGTGAGCACGTGCATCTCTCCTTCGTTTGTGAAGGAAACGTCGTATACCAATTTCTGGAACATGTGATACTAAGGCATCAGGCGCGTGTATGATTGTGCCTCCCTTAGAAAGAAGACGAAGACTCAGTTCCATATCTTCAGCATGATACCAAGATGGATCAAAACCCCCGACTTTGAGTAAAGCTTCACGGAGAAACATTGAGCAAGGTCCATTTGCAAGCGAGGTTCTTCTTGGCCTGTTTCGATATTTTGAAGCAATTTCAACAGCCCTGAATCTACTTACAACATCATCATGTGCTTGAAATACGGTCCTTCCAGTTACTGCCGCAATGGATTCGTTTTCAATTGGCTTACAGGCGAGCAGCATTTGCTCTATCCAGTCTGGTTCTGGCCGCACATCGATATCAGTAATTGCAATCCATGTCCCTGTGGATTGCTCAACAGCAGCCATACGACCAGCTGATAAGCCAAGTGAGTCTTGGTGGATGATGTGAATTGGAACATCGGCATCTGAATGTTTGTCATGCCATGTGTCGAGTTTTGATTTCGTATCATCTGACGAACCATCATTGACTGCAATAATTTCCAACGGGCGATGAGTTTGTTGAAGAATTGAATTGAGACAATCATCGACCCAATGCCCACCGTCTCTGACGCATACAGTCACACTTACCAACGGACTTTCTGACATCATTCGACCTCAAACATGATCAATAAATTCCGACTACGGTGTTTTGCCTCAATATCAAGAACACGCATGACAACACCTTTCCGCGGTTGTCCATAAACGATAATCGTTCCAAGTGGAGCTGTTGCCAGAATATACATTGGTGCTAAATCTTCTTCTCCATCGACTTCAATTAAAACAGGCTCATCCTGAATCAAAGACCACTGAATAACATCGAGAAGGTCGGGTGTAAGGACACTTGGTGGGTTTTTGACAGTACGCCTAAGAGAATACTGGTTTGAATTTACTTTGAGTTCATCCTCAAGTTCTGTTCGTTTGGTTTGACCATCAATGAATGCAATATCTGGTTGAATTCCCATATCCATGAGCCCTTTTACAGTGACATCACCTACTGCAATCAAAGCGCCATGGTTTGATGGAAGTGATTCAAGCATCGCTGAAAGAGCAACTTCTGGAGCGTCTTCAGGACCTTCGAACAATTCCCCCATCGGTGTTTTGAACTCATCATCCAATACCGCAGGCATCCTCAATGTCTTTCCATTAAGGGACGGTGGAATCCAAGGATGGCCTTCAGTATCCACAAGTCCGTTTCGTATTCGACTTGAAGATAGAATCCCCCCAAGTTCATCCATCATGTGAGGAGCTTCGATGATATGAAGCGAGGCAAGTCCATTTTCCATACGTTCATTGTTTATGTGATGGCATCGAGAAATTGTTTCTGCAGTTGCAACAATGCTGTCGGCTTGTTCATGCAACGGCGCTGGACCGGGGGGATTTTCCAAAACAAATACTTCATGTCGTTTCGGAGCGTTCACTGAAAGCCATGAAAGAACACCTTCCATGCGATCATCAAGAGATTCAATCCATCCTCCTTTTGCTTGAGCCATAGCATCGTTGGTAACATGTACTTCAATGAAATCTGCTTGACGTAGAGCAGTCTGAATCAATAATTGATGACCTGAATGAAAACGATCGAACGTTCCACCGATGAGGCAGCGCCTGTAGTGACGTTCCTCTTCCATATGTATTGGTGGAGCCACACGGCATTTGATGACATCGCTTGTTGAAAGGTAAAAAGTGAGAAATCAGCTGTGCCCCGACGCCTAACGGCCTTGTTCATAGTTTCCTCGAAGGCCTGACCCTCGGCATCAGGGCGTGCTGTAGGGCCGGTTGGTTGTCTCGATATCATCCAGTAGTCCATCGAGGACCCATAGTCGGCCCGGGTTTCCGCTTTTGCACCGGAAGTCATTCCCCGAAGGGTCATTCCAGTCTTCGATAGCGGACCGTATCATTGGTATCAGAAATCATTGCAATTTTCACAGTAGCTCAGTCTGATGTTGCACGTACGGCAAGCAACCCTCAAACCAAACCGATATGAAGCCATCGGTTTAGATTTCAATTCTGTTGAGCATCGCTCTTCCAATAAGTAATGCACTTACATCCGAATCACCCAAAAAGAGTTCATCTGTTGAGAAGAGAGGCCATGTGCTTACGTCTCTGGCGAGCCAACCCACAAGAGGATGGATTCTCCCTTGGTGGACTGGTCGTTCAGATTCGAGTGATTGAATCATGTCATACACATCCATGAGAGCTGCTTTTCCTTCACCTTCTGGTACCATGAGGAGATTGATCATTAATTCTTGATTGGGAACGAAGCCAGAATGCGTCCTCCCTATACCAGGGAGCCCTACTCGTTCTCCATTTGGTCGGGCCAGAAGACTTGGCCAACTCAGTGGATGAGTGGCCAGCCATTCACGCCCACTAGATGTTGATAATTGAAAAGTTAGCCAATCAAAAGCCCATGCGGACCACCATTGGGACGGTAATACATTCATGCATGAACGGATGAGGTCTAATGAGAGAGGAGTATCATCTCTTATTCGAGCAACAGCATTAGACCACGCCCATAGGATAGAACCTCTCGGGTGCACCTGTCCAGCTTTGAGATATTGTTCAAACAATAATTCTCGTTCACCAGACAATTCAACCGTTGGTGGAAACAAGACCATCAAAACATCTTCTGGTCGATAAGGGGCGTCTAACCAAATTGAGGATGCATCGCTAAGAAGGGTATCCATTTCTTCATCGAAATACGGACTTGTTGTGATGATTGTGTGAGCAGCAATCGAGCCAGATAACGGATCTTCGAGCATCTTAGCCACGTCAAGAAGCAATGAATTCTCATTTGATAAACGCATCATTAGCACAGAAAAAGCCCTTTGCTTCCATTCAGAAGAGGTCCTCGCCATACCATTAATCAACGATTTGATATCCATTGAATGAGGATCTAGAAGATCAACCCATCCTTGAGTCAATATCGGATGGAGGCGTTGCCATCGTGAGTTACGTTCATCTATCGGGCTTGCTATCCAAGAGGCTAATGGATTTGTTCGCTCTATGGAATTTGAAAAGGTGGAGTCACCGTTTGGATACATCCTCATGGCTTTTCGCACAAGTGCAACATGCTGTGATTCTTCATTGGAGGTATCGCTCAAAGTTTGTTCATTCATGCCCCCTGAATCATGCCATGCTAGAAGTTCAGCAGCATTATTCGGAAGCAGTTGCCGACTCGTTTCTGGTTCAGTACGCACGTTTGTACGGTCCAATTGGATATTTAGCTCTAGGAGATTGTGTAAACGATAGGATACAACGGCGAGTTGAGGAGTCCCTTGCAATGTTGAGGTTTTGCTCGAGAGATTGAGGGGTTCTCCCCTCGAAGTAATAAGCGCCCGGCATCGTCCGGAGGCGAGCAATCGATCGAGTAAATGCTGTTCATTGCCACTCGCCCATGGCCACTCAACAATACAATCGAGTGTAGTTGATTCCAAAAGCCACTCAATGATACAGGCTGCACCGTTTTGAGATACGCCTTCAAGAAGAATCACATCAACTGCTCGAGAATGTTCTGACCAACTTCGATCACCAAAGTCTGCTAAAAGAGAACGGCGAAGGTGAAGATTCGGTTGTTGGCCCCTACCAGAGAGCAGCCATCGTTTCAATGAACGAATACGAGCATTGCGTTTGACATTGGACAAGCGAGGGTGCCTCCGCCTCATCCACGTACTGACCAAATCTACTGGCAGTGAACGGTCTTGTGCAAAAGCAATTGATTCTGTCATCAATTGAGCCCGATTCCCAAGTGAAGAGACCAGAAGATTGCGGTCAACAGCAGATGGCAAATGAGCATAGAGACCTCGTTCCGGAGAGACTTGGTAGGAGGTCCCTTGCACAGAACCGATACTATGTTCTCCAAGACGGAGTTGTGATGGCCCTGTTTCTGAACGTATATTGAGTTCTATCCAAGCACCATCAGGTACGTTCCAAGCTTCAAACTGTTCAAGTAAACGTAGACGGACAATACCTACACTCTCCTCACGGCTTACCCATGCTGTTAGCGTCCCTTCCTGAAGTTCAGGAGGAGAAGTTGTTGATTCGAAATGTTCCAAATCAAACCAATGTATCCTTTCGCCTCGTTGAACTGCCCAAAGGCCCCCTTCCTTTCCGATGGAAAAATCTTCATCGATGGATTTC
This sequence comes from Candidatus Poseidoniaceae archaeon, assembly GCA_022425185.1. Lineage (GTDB taxonomy): Archaea > Thermoplasmatota > Poseidoniia > Poseidoniales > Poseidoniaceae > MGIIa-L2. The sequence continues at coordinate 7,655 of JAKMFY010000109.1, forward strand.
AATAATTCCGTTCGTTTTGGTAATTGGAAGAGCCTAGATTCAGGTGTTTCTAGTATGCCGAGAACAATACTTGTACCATCACTTGAGAGAACTACTGCATTCTTATCCGAAGGAATTTGGCGAGTATATTTCTTTAATCTCCCAACGAGATCCATGAGAAGACGCTGAGCTCCATTCTCTGTCAATCGATGCACAGCACCTCGTATTGAAGCCCCATCATCACGTTGCACTTCCCCAGCTTCTCGAAGATTACGCATAGCCAAGGATGCGTGCGGCATTGCAATTCCCAAAGATTCTGAGGCTTGGCTTACAGTCCCTCCACCGTCGAGAAGCCAATCTAGAATGCGCCTCTGATAGCGGCTTCTAATGGTAGAGGATGGCACAAGAGGTCACCTTTGCCTTCGCTAAACAGCCCTGACTGATAGAGATTACTATCAAATAATACTAATACTTACATTTAGTTACCGATTTCCACTGCAAACGTGAGATATCACTTACTGAAGGCGGCATTCCGTGTAAAAAATACACCTCACCCAGTCATGAACGGTAACAAACTCTTGCTTTGATGGAGGAACGGTTATATGAGTGGCCTCGCTCCTTCGTTACAGCGACATCGCCTAACAGCGAATAGCGAAATTATAGGAGGACAATACAATGAAAACTGTACGCATACGAGAAAAAATCAAGAAATTTTTAGGAGACCGCCCGCGAAACACCGCTGAGATCCTAGAACACATCAACAGCACCATGCGTCATGGTACAACAAGCCAACAACTTGGTAACGTTCTCTCCAAGGACAAAGACATCGTGAAGGTGGGTTACATCAAGCGATCAGGCATTCTCTCTGGCGGATACGACATTTGTGAATGGGCAACTAGAATTTGGGTTCAAGATCACTGCCCTGGATGGTCAGAAGGCACTCCAATCATCATCGATCAACAAGGCAACATCACCATGGGTGATAGTCTAACCAAGAAGTGAATACCCATTCACTCAATTTGATCCCGCTTAGAAATAAGTGGTATTTACAGCGATTAGCGTAAGCTAAGCCTGCACTCATACTACGAAAATAACATTTTGTAGTTTGATTGGAAAATAAACCAATCTTCTTCAAGCGCCGTTGAAGATGTCTAACGCATCGTCAACTGAAGCGCCTTGGCTGATGATAGCGTGGCAAGCAGCTGTCATTCGGACTGCTTCTTCTGTTGACTTTTGGTGAATATTTCGGCCAGTGGCTGCTCCACGGCATCCGCTAACATTGATTTGATCCCACAAACGTTGCAAAAATTCCTGAGGAGGTAATGTTCCGCCTCCAGAGCAGATGATACCGCATCGACCTGCTGCTTCGACTGCAACCTTGAGAGATTCTGGTTGAGTCATTCCTTCCCATGCTCGAGGATAGTTCACCTTAGCAAAATCAGCACCAATACAGGCTGCAACACCTGCTGCACCTGAGATTAGTTGGGGATCTTTCTCGTCCGTCACTGCTTTTCCACGAGGATACATCCAGACAACAGAAATCATACCTTCTTCATGTGCTTGGCGAATGAATTGAGCTGCTTCAGTCATCATTTCATGTTCGTATTCGCTTCCGATGTAAATGGTGTAACCAATTCCAACAACATTAATTCCATTTGAAACAAGAGACATCACGTCATCCATATCCCACATTGCAAGACTAATCGGATCGCGTTGGTCTGTCTTAACCAGATGAGACTTTGAGTTCAATTTGACCAGATATGGAACATCAGGATGATCTTGAGCATAGAGTGAAATGAGCCCCCCTTGTGCTGCAAGAACACCAACTGTTCCATCTTGGTGAGCACGTGCTCCTATTTCGAAGAGGTGACCTGGGTCGTTCGACGAAAGTGGAATCTTTACCCCACCATCATAGAAATCATCATTTAGATGTTCGATTTTTTGGTCACAAGCAAAGAGATTCATTGAACCAGTACCACATGTAGCCGCCATCAAGTTATCAAGATAGGTTTCTACTAAGTCGTCAGGAACATCTCCAGGAACGCTATGTTCTGCCATTTTGAATCACCCAGTTTCATTGACCAGTGAAGTTCGCAACACGCTTCTCGACGTATGCTGCAATCCCTTCCTTGGCATCAGTTGAGTTGAAAAGAGATGCTTGAAGTTCTCTCTCAAGAGCAAGGTGGTATTCGAATGGAATTTCTGGACCAGTCTGGCATGAACGCTTGATGTTTCCAACTGCCTTTGTTGCCTTGTTTGGTAATGTGAATTGACTGCACCAATCAAGGACATCTTGACGGAAATCAGCAGCATCGCCTTCCCAAATGTGGTTGATGAGGTTGTGAGAATGAGCATCCTCGAAGGACATAAGTTCCCCAGTGACCATCATCTCGAGAGCCTTTGCCTTACCGATCAATCGAGTCAATCGCGCAGTACCTCCAGTACCAGCAAGAACACCGAGGTTAATTTCAGGGAGTCCTACTTTTCCAGAGTTCTTACGAGCAATACGGATGTCCGCAGCCATAGCGATTTCAAGTCCGCCACCAACAGCGTGTCCGTTGATTGCACAAACAACAAGTTTGGAGGTTTGCTCGAATCGTGAAAGTGTTTCGTTAGCGTGAAGACAGAAGTTGTACTTGAAGCCTGGAGTGACGCTGTTGAGCATCTGGATGGATGCTCCTGCGGAGAAAAATGAACTGCCATTTCCAGTCAAAACGATGACTGAAACATCATCATCAAAACGTGCTTTGATGACTGCAGTATCGATATCACACATCATACCGTGCGTATATGTGTTCGGAGAACGGTCGTTTGTTTCGGTTAGAGGTGCACCAGATGCATCACTGGCCAATTCGATGATTGCAATACCATCAACGGCTGCGTAGTTCACAAGTTTGTTCGGCATGGCTTCGAAGTTGAGTTCGCTCATGTCCGTTCCAAATCGAACCGCATTATGAACGAATCGCCCCAGTCATTCGCTAGAAATACTCCCTTCATCAGAATCATTTGCGAAGGAGGTCTTACCACCAGAACGGCGAATTTCAGTCCACTGCGTACCAATAGCAGTTGCTTCTAGCGATGGCTCCCAATTGTCACGAGCCTTGGCTTTTCTAAATGGCATTCTTCGAACACCTCTACCCATTGATTTCGGGTCTTTTCTAAGCATGAAGGGCGTAACGAGGTGATACAAGAGAGACTTATACCAACGTGGCCGGAACAGCCCTCCGACCCAAACAAGTCCATCTCCACGCTTGGATTGGCTTTTCATCCAGTTCTTACACATGCGTTTGAAAGTACGATCGCCAACTCGATTCATGAGCCATCGGTTCGCAACACTGGTTCGAACATAAGGCAGCAATTGTTTTCGGACTTCCGTCTCATAATCACATTCTCCGAGAATGTCTCGAGCAGCGAGAACACCTGACCAAACTGCCATCCGCATTCCAAAGCCCCACATAAAGTCTTGAAGGCCTCCTGATTCACCGATGTAATAGCGACCATCTTGCTTGTAGCGTTGATTGATGGTGAAGTCTCCTTTACCACCAACTCGTTTAATCGGTTTTCGATTAAGTTCAGGATAGTGCTTATCGTACCAAGCGATCGTTTCATTGAGGAAACGCTCACTCTTCGATTGCTTCCTCCATAAACATGTACAGATAAGTCCAACTCCATCGACAATGATGAGATACGAGTAAGCTCCAGGTGCCAACTTATCGTTTAGTTGAAAGGCGATATGATTTGGATGAGACGTTTCAAAGATTTCCCCATAGGCGACAGCGGATGTCCCTTTAGGACCGCAGGCAATAATCGTACAATCTTCTTCTTTGACTCTTGACTTGTAATGGATTTGTGCACCTGCATCGAGTGCTTGTTGCTTCATACCTTGATCAATCGCATGGTCTGAAGTGCCTCTCTCAACAATTCGGTAAGCAACCTTGTCGCTCTTTGGCTGAGTAATTTCATCATCCGGGTGAATCAAATCAACCACATGGAATTCAGTCGCTCGAAACGTTGAAGCATCAAAACCCCATTCTTCGAGTTGATCAAAGAAATCAACATCCATGGACCAGTTTTCCAATGCCTGGAAATCGCCATCAAAGCGGGCACCTGAATCTGCTCTGATATCGTGCACATGGACTTCCCTTCCAGCCTTTGCTAGAATGGTTGCAGCAGCAAGTCCTGAGAGTCCTGCCCCCATAATGTGAACAGGTTCGGAACCCCCTGCTGCTGCGTCCATGGTACGACAACGAGCCGTTAGCCTTG
>JAKMFY010000114.1 GCA_022425185.1 Candidatus Poseidoniaceae archaeon
TGGCCGTGGTGGAGACCGTGGACGAGGCGGCGACAGAGGTGGCCGTGGCGGTGACCGAGGAAGAGGCGGAGACCGAGGTGGCCGTGGCGGAGACCGAGGAAGAGGCGGTGACCGTGGACGAGGCGGCGGAGACAGAGGCCGTGGTGGATTCGGACAACGTCGCCAAGGTGGCGGTGGCGGTTCTCGCCGATATTGAAGACTTCACCAACTGAAAAGGCTATGTTCGACCTAGCGTTCGCCATAGCATGAGCAGTACTGCTGACTTAACCAAGCACTTCCTAGAAGCAGTTGACCAAGCAGCCATTGCAAGTTCTGCATGGCGTGGAAAAGGCGATAAAAACGCAGCAGATGATGCAGCAGTCGAAGCCATGCGACGTACCTTCGACAACGTTCCTTTCGATGGAAGAGTTGCTATTGGAGAAGGTGAACGAGATGAAGCCCCTATGCTCTTCATTGGCGAAGAACTTGGAAGCATGGTCGGCGTACAAGGCGTACCTTGCATCGATATCGCAGTCGATCCTCTTGAGTGTACAAATAACTGTGCAGATGATTTACCAAACTCAATCGCTGTGCTAGCAGCTGCTCCTCGAGGAACACTCTTGCATGCTCCTGATTGTTACATGGACAAGATTGCGGCAGGACCACTGCTAGCAGGTCATGTCTCTCTCGAAGGAACACCAACCTACAACCTCGAACAAGTTGCTCACGTTCTCGATAAGCCGATGAGCGAGGTCAGAGTCGTTGCTCTTGACAGGGAACGTCACAATGATTTGTTCAAGGAAATACGTGCATCTGGCGCACAACTCGAACTCCTCGGAGACGGTGATGTCTCTGGCGCCATATGGGCTGCTAAGGAAGATGGGCCATTTGACCTACTGATGGGAATCGGTGCTGCACCAGAAGGCGTCATTTCAGCAACTGCATTACGTGGACTTGGTGGCGTCTTTGAAGGACGACTCGTCTTCAGATCTCCAGAAGAAGAGGCAAGAGCGGGTGAAATGGTCGGAGATGACCTCACTCGATTATGGAAAGCACATGATTTATGCAAGTCTGAAGATGCAATTTTTGCAGCTTCAGGCGTTTGTGACGGATACTTGCCGGCTGCTGAAATAGGAAGCGATTACACAATTGCTCACAGCGAAATTATCGATGTTCAAGCAAAGACTGTTGAACAAATTTCAACCAGAAGACCATTGTGATGTTATGACACAACGAGTACGGATTCAAATCAGGTTGCCAGAAGGGCATTGGTCTGGTGATGTATCTCGTTCTCTCCCTTCAATTGTACTTCGAATCGAAGAAACGATGTCCTTAGGTAAAGGTCGAGGTACTGCCACACTTTCTGCAAACGAAGATGTTGAGATGGCATTGGAGGCGCACCATGGAATCGATGAAGTTCGGTCGCTAGGGAATCAACGCTTTTCAGTGGATATCGCTAGTGGTGGTGGAGGATTTATCCGTCCTGTTCTCGACGTTGGTGTCGTACCAAGATCACCATTCGAAGTCCACGACGGATGGGTCGATTGGACCTTTGTCTGTACGCCTGAACAAGCCCGTGACCTCCTTGCTGCTCTCTCGAAAGAAAACATCCCCTACAGACTTACATCCACACGGAACAGCGGAACAACGCTCCTAACATCCCGTCAACGGCAAATCTTTGATGCTGCTGTACGAGAAGGATACTATGATGTCCCTCGTCGTACATCTCTGAGTAAGTTGGCAACTGCGCTCGATATGGCTAAATCAACTCTTTCCGCTATGTTACAACGTATCGAGAGCAGAGTTATGCATGACATGGCAGAAGAAATACGTCGAAAATCACCATAAGCGCACATGTTCGTGCGAACATGTTCGCAATGTATTCAAGGTAGACCCACTCGTGTGCTTAGCATGGACAACCTACCAAAGACATGGGACGACTGGATAGCAAACTTTAGCGAATGGCAAGACCGAGTTGGTTTTGACCGTGAATGGCTCGGTGATTTTGACCTTTCAATTCAATTTGATTGGGACAGAGCCGGTGACCTCATCGAATTCGGAGATTACGAAGGACGAAAGAAGTGGGAACGCTCACTTCAAGTTCCTCATCAAAGCATGCGTGATGCACTCGTAGCAATGATCACTGTACAGGGCGACACAGAATTCGCATCTGTTGAACAACAACGCCACCTCCTCGCAAGCGCACCTACAGATTACGACCGCTATGCAGCTGCTCGTATCATGGCTGAAGAACAACGTCACGGATGGCAAATGGCTTACCTCTTGATGACCTACTTCGGTCAGCAAGGACGACGTGAGGCTCAAAAGTTGCTCGAGCGAAACGCACAAGACGGAGACAGACTCCTTGGTGCATTCAATCGCCCAATGCCTCACTGGTTGGATTTCTTCAACTACACAATGTTCGTCGATCGTGATGGAAAATTCCAACTCGGTATGCTTTCAACTTCAGCATTCAAGCCTCTTGCAGCAAGCATGGGTCCAATGCTCAAAGAAGAGTCATTCCACTTAGGAACGGGCTCGAACGGGCTACGCCGCATCATCAAGGCAGGAGTCATCCCACAAGATATGCTCCAGAGATACATGAACAAGTGGGTTTCAACCGCTCACGATCTCTTCGGTGTAGACTCCTCTTCCTCCGCTCACTGGGCATACGTCTGGGGAGTAAAAGGACGCTGGGACGAGCGCAAAAAACTCGACGCTGGTATCGATGTCGACAAGGAAGTCCTCAACCAAGAAGCCCGTGGACATTACCACGATGAAATCGTTAAGGAAGTCAACAAACTCAATGGTTACCAAGATGAAGGAGCTACACCTTTCTACGTAGCACACGAAAACTTCAATCGAGACATTGGAGATTGCGGCGGACAGCGATATACCGTAGAAGGAACAAAGTTCGAAGGCAATGACGCTGAGTGGGATGAATACATCCGAAACATTCTACCAACTGCTGAAGACGAAGAAGCTCTACTCGGCTACTTCGAGATGGATTGGATTGCAAACAAGCCATTGTCTGCACGCCAACTCGAATCAGGTATCGGCGCTAGTGCTTGAAGGCGATTGACATGATCCCTGTCGAATTATTCGGCATTCATGTAGAGACGTGTGAGCGCTTCTACGATGAACTGCCAGGACTTGTTTCCGATGCTTTCGAAGACAAAGCGTATGTTGATTCTCTATTCCAAGTAGAATCTGAGCGCTCATTAGAACATCTCAACATCGCAGATGCGTGGGCAAAGAATACGCCACTCATCTGGAATGAGGATCTTGAAAATGAAGTCATGATGGCTCTTCGTACCATCAGTTATCCGAAAGTCAACTTGCTTGAACACATTTTATCGCTCGACAATGTCGACACAGTTCGTCTGTCTCAATGGATGCATTTCTCGACCAACGTCTATCCAATCTATTCAGAAAAAGCATGTGAAACACTCACCAATATGGGCGTTCCAACACCGTTCGATCGCAATGATATCGCATCGTATGGATTGTACGTTCAACGCTTAGAAGGACTCAAACAGTATTCCCCCGCCCACGGTCTACCGGAGATCGGGCTTCCACGAGCTCGAATCCTCCAGTTAGGCTTGGAGCGATTTGAATGAAGCATCTTTGGTTGCACATTCGATTACTTACTGTCGCTTTCATATGGGGTCTTAGTTGGACTGCAGGACGCTTAGTTGCAACTGATTTTCCTCCAGTTACTGCTGCATGGATTCGCTATGTTATCGCCATTGGATTGTTTCTGATTTGGTTGAAATCAACTGGGAAGATGCGAATCCCAACCAAACAAGAATGGAAGCGATTAGCCTACATCGGATTCTTTTCCACATTCTTGTATCAAGTCTTTTTCATGTTTGGAATGAAGTACACAGCAGCTGGTGATGCTTCTCTGATGATCACATTCAACCCAATCATCACTGCACTCTTAGCGATTCCATTCCTTGGCGAGAAGATGACAAAACGACTCGCCTCTGGCCTCATCATCGCATTATCTGGTGTCATCATCATTTTCATTTATTCTCCAAATGTCGACATACCAGCAACAACAAGAATGCTCGGAGATGCTCTCATCATTCTAGCAGCACTCTCTTGGGCTTCATCAACCATCTTCATGAAGAAGGCTATGACAACGACAACATCTGATTCAACTGAGCCTCTTACACCGCTACAACTCACTGTATGGGCATCTGTTGTTGGATTCTTCATCCTCACACCATGGTCTGCATACGAACTCATCGATTCAGGTATGCCTGATTTCAACCAATACATTGTACTCAGTATCCTCTTCCTAGCAGTCTTTTCAACAGTGATCTCATATGTTTGGTTGAAAAGACTGCTAGGAAGAGGATACTGAGTAC
>JAKMFY010000292.1 GCA_022425185.1 Candidatus Poseidoniaceae archaeon
GTTCTTGTTCGAAGTCGTCTCTGATGAAAATTGCATCCGAGTGTCTCTGCGTTAAGGTCGAGAGTTATTTCATTCGCTATTGGGGAGGAAATGCGCCCAGCGATAGTTGCTATTTGCATTCGATATCCCATAAATCCAGGATTTTGGAAGCAGATATTGTTCAACAAACAATCCTTAACTGGATTAGATTTTGCCCAAAACCATTGATGCTTGGCCTGTATTGGGCTTTGTTCTTGCAACGATGTTAATCTGTTTCTTGTTGTCCTGAGATCTGTAAAGGAGTATTCCTAATGTCCCACAAACCATTGGTGCAAAGAGCAACGGCATGAGTGCCGTTAACTGTGTTGCTGCAATGATTGTAAGGCCTAAGAAGCCTACAATACAACCTGCTGTTTTAGCGGTTGAAAACTCTCTCTTCATGTCCGATAGTGTTCTGTCCATGCCCATTACATCATCTAAGCGAGTATATTACCGTATGTTTCGGAGGGTACTGAAACTGGTTTCTTTTGGATAAAAATTCTATCAGTATCGAACCTTCTTTCGAGTAATGGTTCTCCAAATTCGTTGCAATGGATCATAATATCGATCGACAACTCGTTCTTTGAGCTGTATAATCGCATCATCTGTGATCTGAATTCCAGCAGGACAAACCTCTGTGCAACACTTTGTGATGTTACAGTATTCAATTCCAAATTCTTTCTTAATTTCTGGAATTCGATCTTCTGTATCAAGCGGATGCATCTCATACTGTGCAAGTCGAACGAGATTTCTTGGTCCAGCAAAGTCGTCAAACATTTCGTGATCTCTTAGAACGTGGCATGTGTTGACGCAAAGGAAACATTCAATGCACTCGCGGAATTGTTGTACCCGATCTGCTTCCATTTGGTTGAATTTCCAATTCATTTCCTCTGGACCGTTAATCGGTGCAATTTTCTGAGCGATATCGTAGTTCCATTGAACGTCCGTAACGAGATCCTTAATGTGAGGGAATGCCTTCATCGGACGAATTTCAATGGGTTGTCCTTCAGGTGTTTCTGCCACAACATCACTCATGCGAGTCATACACATCAAGCGAGGACGCCCGTTGATTTCTGCTGAGCATGATCCACACTTTCCTGCTTTACAGTTCCAGCGTACAGCCATGTCCGGTTCCTTTTCATGTTGAATACGATGTATACAATCGAGAACAACCATACCTTCATCGAGAGTAATTTCATAATCTTCCAACGTTGTTTCTCCATCTTCACCACGAGCGACTTTGAATGCCTGCTTCTTTCCTTTCAATGACATCACTTGCCACCTCCTGCTTGTTCTTCAGCCCGTTCTGCAATCATATCTTTCACTTCTTTGATTGCATCTTTGAGATCATCTCTCATCTCTTCTACGGGTTCTTGTCGGATCTTTACTTCTCCTTCTTCCATCCAAATGATGTTTAGAGTCTTACCCCAGTATTCATCCTCAGGTGTTGGCATGTCATCGCGAGTATGTCCTCCTCTGCTTTCCTCACGTGTGAGTGCGGCAAGAGCACATGCAATTGAAACGTCAGCCATGTTGATCAAGTCAAGAGCTTGGTGCCATCCAGAATTGTAGCGGCGAGATGTTCCAGGGAACGATGCCAGAGCCCGTTCTTTGAATGCCTTGAGTTCATCGAGAGCCTCTTCTAGTTCTTTCTTAGTACGAATGATTCCGACTTTGTTTTGCATCAATTCTCTCATTTCGTCATAAATGACTCCAGGATTTTCCCCACCTTCCTTGCTGAGAGGTTGAATCATTTCTTCAATCGCTTCTTGGACTTGAGCATCATCGATTGATGGTTGAGCCAAATCCTTGGAACGCTTTGAGGCGAATTCACCAGCACGCTTTCCAAAAGTAATCAGATCCGATAGTGAGTTTCCACCGAGGCGGTTTGCTCCGTGTAATCCACTTGCTGCTTCTCCACAAGCATACAAACCCGGAACGGTTGATTCCTGAGTTTCTGCGTTTACGAGGATTCCTCCCATGACGTAGTGAGCCGTTGGACCAACTTCCATCTTGTCTTTGGTAATGTCAACACCAGCCAATTCCATGAATTGATGATACATCGAAGGCAATTTCTTCTTGATGGCTTCTGGACCACGGTGTGATATATCGAGGTATGCCCCTCCGTGTTCAGAGCCTCTTCCAGCACCGACTTCAGCCTTGATTGCCTTGGCAACAACGTCTCGGGTCAAGAGTTCTGGAGGTCGACGAACAGTTGCGAGTTTTCCGCTTACAACTTCTTCAACCCACTTATCCGATTCTTCAATAGTTTCTGCGTGATCACCTTTGAACATTTCAGGGACATAATCGAACATGAAACGCTTCCCTTCGCTGTTGGTAAGGCGTCCACCCTCTCCACGGACTCCCTCTGTGACAAGGATTCCACGTACAGATGGAGGCCAAACCATTCCAGTAGGATGGAATTGAATAAATTCCATATCACGGAGTTCAGCACCAGCCCACATGGCAAGAGCATGGCCGTCTCCAGTATACTCCCAGGAACCAGAGCATACGCTCCAGCATCGAGTGATTCCACCAGTTGCAAGGATGACAGATTTTGCAGAGAATGCATGGAATTCACCGTCAACACGGGTGTAAGCAACACACCCTGTGACACGGTCTCCTTCTTTGAGAAGATGGCGAACAGTATATTCCATGAAGATGTCAATACCTTCGTGTATTCCACGTTCCTGGAGTGTACGGATGATTTCGAGTCCAGTTGAATCTCCAACGTGAGCGAGTCGGGGGAATGTGTGTCCTCCGAAGTTTCGCTGGTTGATGAGTTGCTTTGGAGTGCGGTCAAACACTGCACCCCATTGCTCGAGTTCGCGAACACGGTCAGGCGCTTCCTTTGCATGGTATTCAGCCATACGCCAATCAGCAAGCCACTTGCTTCCTTTCATGGTGTCATGGAAGTGAACTTTCCATCCATCACGAGGATCTGCGTTTTGCAAAGCGGCAGCACAACCTCCTTCGGCCATGACAGTGTGTGCTTTTCCAAGAAGAGATTTTGTGATAATTGCGGTCTTAGCACCACTGCGTGCTGCTTCAATTGCAGCACGTAGACCGGCACCACCAGCACCGATGACAATGACGTCATATTCATGTTTCATGTATTCTTCACTCATCTAATCACCCCAATATTACGAAGGCCATGTCGTTAATGTGCCCTTCAGCCACTGCAAGCGTCCACAAGTCGCCCAAGAATACGAACCCAAGGCTGGTCCAGAACCAAAAGCCGTGTGATCTGTTGAATACGCTGATTTTCTTGAAGAGTCTTCCACGAAGTGCGGATATGCCACTGATCCAACGGTCGAGGCTACCGCCTGCAAGGTGTCGCAAAGCGTGACAAGAGGTGACATACATCGTCAACAAAAATGCTTCAGTACCCATGATAAATGTACCAAAGGAGAATCCCCACCCTTCATCGAAATGCAAAGTGTGTGTCACATCCCACCACTTGATGGCGATGATGATGATTGCAGCATAGAGGAAATATCTGTGAAGATTGTTGAAGATAAACAAGCGCTTTTCTCCACCATATCCAATTTTTTTGTTGATATCAGGTTCGTCAACCCAGCAAGCAGTTGGGCTTTGGAAGAACGTTCTGTAGTAGACTCGGCGCATGTAGTAACAGGTTCCACGGAATCCGAACGGAATCCAAAGAACAAGAATTGCAGCATTAACCCATCCAGGATGATCCCATTCATTGAGGCCAAAAAGTTCCCATTCCAAGATATTAGGAGAGAAAATTGGTGACATGACCTTCGAACCTTCAAGTTCGTAAGAGATACTGTCTGGGAAGATAACGAGTCGCCATGCAGTGTAAATGAGCGCTGCAGTTAATGCGATACCCATTGCAAGTGGTTGTCTCCACCATTTGTCTATCCTATCTGTACGTCCCAAGCCGTTAATAACGGGAAGTTTGATGCCTTCGCCCATGAGGTTCACGTCCTCCCAAATCTTGGGAATGGTCAATCCAGGGCCTTGGGGTCTTTGAGGTTGGCCCTTTAGCCCTATGTCATTTCTGCAACAAAATGAGGGCATAATCTAACGATTAGACCAGTTCATTCCAGTCAACTTGTGCTTCAACCATTTCGACTTCTTCGACATCCATTTGTGCCAATTGAAGTTTTCCGGAGAGTTCATCGTTGACTGCATGCCAGTAAGAATAGGCTTCGATGACCCAAATACCAGATTCACGTGTACCGTTTCCTGAGCCTTTGACACCTCCGAATGGGAGATGAGCTTCTGCGCCAGTAGTTGAATTGTTTATTCCAGTCATTCCTGCCTTGATCCCAGTCTTGAATCGATAAGCTTCCAATCGATCGTTTGTATAAATCGCAGAGGAGAGTCCGTATGGGCTAGCGTTGGCAAGGTGCAAAGCATGATCGAAATCGTTTGCTTTGCAAATGGTAACAGCAGGGCCAAAGACCTCTTCGTGGAAGCACTTCATGTCCTCGGTAACTTCTGTGAAAACGTGAGGCCACATGAAAACACCATCTTCTGCAGTTCCGTGGAAATTCGTTGGCTTGTTGTCGCTGGTGATTCGGCCTTGACCGAATATCTGCTTAGCACCGGATTCAAGGCACATGTCGACGCCGATGAGGAAATCCTTAGCATACTTTTCAGAAAGCATTGGGCCGTAAAGAACACCGTCGTAGGCAAGCGAATCGCCAATCTTTGTTGCTTCGACCTTTGCCATAAATTTCGTCATGAATTCATCGTATACGTCCTTGTGGATAATGAGGTTTCCAAGCGATGTGCAACGTTGTCCAGCAGTTCCGAAAGCACCCCAGTACGCACCTTCTACAGCATTATCTAGGTTTGAACTTGGCATAACGACAAGAGGGTTCTTTCCTCCGAGTTCAAGAGAACATGAGACTAGGTTTCGTCCACAAACTTCACCAATCATCTTACCGACTTCTGTTGATCCAGTAAAGGAGATTTTGTTGACACGGCCTTCGTCGACTGCATCGACGAGGTACTGTCCTGCTCCGCTTCCTTTTCCATGAACCAAGTTGATAACACCGTCTGGTAATCCAGATTCATGCATGATTCGAGCAAGAGCAAAAGAGAGTAGAGGAGCGTCCTGTGGACTCTTCCAAACGCATGTGTTTCCACACATGATCGCTGGAATCATCTTCCAGAATGGAACGGCTGCAGGGAAGTTGCAAGCGTTGATGATTCCACAGACACCAAGAGGTCGTCGGTAAGTGAACAGTTCCTTGTCAGGCAATTCAGAATTGACTGTCTGACCATAGAGCCTTCTTCCTTCAGATTGGAAGAAGAGGCATGTATCTATTGCCTCTTGAACAGATCCTGCCGATTCTTTCAGAGTCTTTCCAATCTCTCTGGTTTCTAATGCTACGATTGCATCTTTGTGTTCCTTGAGGAGCCTTCCCATGTTACCGATAATCTGTCCACGAGTTGGGGCGGGAGTTGCAGCCCATGAAGGGAACGCAGCGTGTGCGGCATCCAAAGCAGCATGAACATCATCTTTTGTTGAAAGAGGGAATGTTCCGAGCATATCATTGAGGATTGCAGGATTGCGTGATTCGAAGGTTGAACCATCGCTTGCTTCGGTCAACTGACCGTTGATAATGTTGAATCCCTTTACTGCGGGGCGGTTGTTTGGATTATTTGCTTCAAGGAAGGTAAGACCTGCTTCGAGTACGTGGACCATGAACGTCCGAGTCCAACTCCCTCCATGAAGTCTACGATTGATTTTCATGCACATAAAAAGCGGATTTCTTCATCTAACTGTTTTAGTACCCTGAGGATTTAGACTACCCATGAGCGGCGATGATGACGGAGTTTCGTTAAGGGTAGCAAAGGCAATTCCATCCGACGTAGGACACGGAAGAGCACGAATTTCAGGAGACCATGGCCTCGACCTCAAGCCCGGTGACATTGTCGAGATTCGTGGCGAAAAGCGGTCAACAGCAGCTATTTACTGGCGAAGCCGACCTGAGGATGCCAAGATGGACATTGTAAGGATTGATGGGATTATCAGAAAGAACGCAGGTGTAAGTCTCGGTGATCGAGTCGATGTCATCAAAGCAGAAGCAAAAGAGTGCGTAAAACTCACACTCTCACCTGTCATGGCTAACAAGCAGAAAGTAAAATTCGGCCCTGGAATCGAAGGATTTGCCCGAAGAGGACTCTCAAAGCGTCCAGTCATGGCAGGGGACAGAATATTCATTCCTGGAATGACATTATTCGCAGAAGCATTGCCTTTTGCAGTGGTTCAAACCAATCCAAAAGGAATCGTAAAGGTAACCAGTGATACTGACATCATTATCAAGGACGAAGCGATTGACGATGAAGACGTTGGACAATCTGAAGGCATCACTTACGAGGATGTGGGGGGTATCGGTCAACAATTACAGAAAGTTCGCGAGATGATTGAACTCCCTCTAAAGCACCCAGAACTCTTCCGAAGACTCGGAATTGACCCGCCAAAAGGAGTACTACTCCACGGTCCCCCTGGAACTGGAAAAACGATGATTGCAAAGGCTGTTGCTACAGAAGTAAATGCTCACTTCAAATCCATCAACGGCCCTGAGATCATATCCAAGTATTACGGAGAATCTGAGAAACAACTCAGAGAAATCTTTGACGAAGCCAGTGAGAACTCGCCTGCTATTATCTTCATTGATGAAATCGATTCGATTTGTCCTAAGCGGGAAGACGTTAGCGGCGAAGTCGAACGACGTGTTGTTGCTCAGATGCTCACATTGATGGATGGAATGCAGGGTCGAGACAACGTTGTTGTCATTGGAGCAACCAACCGAAGAGATGCGCTTGATCCAGCCCTCCGTCGACCTGGTCGATTTGACCGAGAAATCGAAATTGGTGTACCAGACCGTGAAGGCCGAGAAGAAATCATGGACGTTCACACACGTCAAATGCCAATAGCAGATGACTTCGAAATCAACTGGGTTCTCGATAACACATACGGTTTCGTTGGCGCAGATCTTGCTGCACTCGTCAGAGAAGCGGCAATGAAAGCCCTTCGCCGATATCTTCCTGAAATTGACTTGGAAGAGGAAACTATTCCTCCAGAGGTTCTTGAAAAGATGGAAGTACGAATGGATGACTTCCGATATGCAATCAAGGAGGTTGAACCATCTGCACTTCGAGAAATTTACGTTGAGATACCGGCGATTGAATGGGATGAAGTAGGTGGCCTTGAAGAAGTTAAAGAACGACTGAAGGAATCTGTTGAGTGGCCACTAACAAAGCCTGAAATCTTTGAACATTTCAACATCAAGCCACCGCGAGGAATTGTTCTATTTGGTGCACCAGGTACTGGTAAAACACTTCTTGCTAAGGCAATTGCTAACGAAGCCCAAGCCAATTTCATCTCGATTAAAGGTCCAGAGATGATTTCAAAGTGGGTCGGTGAATCAGAACGGGGCATTCGTGAAATTTTCAAGAAGGCCAAGCAATCGTCTCCTTCGATTATCTTCCTCGATGAATTTGAATCGATTGCAAGCATGAGAAGTTCATCCAACGGTGAAGGCAGTGATGTCGGTAACAGAGTTGTCAACCAATTGCTCGCCAGCATGGATGGAGTTGAGTCTCTTGACGGTGTTATCGTCGTAGCTGCAACAAACAGGCCAGAGATGATTGACCCAGCACTCCTGAGAAGCGGACGATTTGAGCGTGTTCTCCACGTCCCTCCTCCAGATGCACCTGCACGTGAAGCAATCTTCCAGATTCACTCTGAAGGAATGCCACTATCCAAATTCTCTTTCAAGGATATTCTTTCAAGCATGGATGGATTCACTGGAGCAGACATTGAAGCAGTTTGCCGTGAAGCAGCTCTTATTGCAATGCGTGATGGGAAGAAGAAAGTTTCCAAGAAGCATTTCGACGATGCAGTGACTCGCGTCCGTCCCACCGTTACTCCTGAGATGCTTGAGTACTATCAAAAGATGGAAACTCGATTGACATCAGGACTTTCCAACATCAAGCGAACCCGTGATTACGGCTTCGGCATGGAAACAATGTGAGTAAGGAAACGGTCAAGTCCCTCCTGTTCTGTCGGTAAGTCAAGGCGAAGCATATGGAATCCAGTTTCGGTAAAGAAATGCTTGGGCGAATCGTTCAAGATCGAAAAGGTAAGGAAGTTGGAACGCTTGTTGATTTTGTCATAGATATTTCCAATGGAGAGATATCTGATCTCGTTATAGCCTTTGGAAATAACCTCGATGTAAGTCGTGTTTCTTATCCATCGAAGGACGGAAACGTGTTCATTCCCTCTACGGATGTGTCGTCTTTTGGCCAGGTAACTTTACTGAAAATTTGATGATGCAAGGATGAGCATTTTACCAACACGACTGGACAACCTTCTAAACCGATGCGAGCCCGTCTTTGTCTGAACGGTGTTCTAGCAGGTGGGTAAAATGGCGGCGGAACGAACAAGAAATCTGAAGCGTGTTGGTCTTCAGGTCGCATTTTGGGCGGTCCTTGGAATTCTTTTACTGACAATTCTTCAGAATTTCATCAATATCAGTCAGTCAGAACAACTGTCTGCCTATGATGATGACTGGAATGACATGTCTGCATTCCGTGAAGACATCAACGATATGGGTATCGAAACACGGTCACTTGTAAGCAGTCCACTGTTGTTGGCAGACCTTGAAGATCCCCGGAACACAACCTTTGTTGTTGCAGGTGTGGAACGAGATACACTCTCTTTCCCGCAGTTTGATGAAGATGGTTTCATCACGATAGCAACAGAAGATGGCTATTCCCCGTCAGAAGTTGACGCCATAGTCGAATTCGTCGACAATGGTGGAACTGTCATCGTTCTCGAAGACTTTGGTTATGCAGGCAGCATCGGTGAGGCATATGGCGTACGATACTCTGGATATCAGCTGTATGATGCCAATTATGTCGCAGAGTTAGATTACAATTACATCTGGATGTGCATGCAAGCAAGTCCTTGTGGGATGAATGGTACCACACTTGACCCAACAACAATTGATCAACACGAACGTTGGTCTGATGTTACTGGCCCACATCCATGCAGTGAACTTGATGGTCAAGCAATGACCATCGATGAAGCAGGGATTTGTTCCCATCATTGGGTTAAGAGTTCTGGAGAACAAGGTCGAATCGAATACAACGCAACCTACACAATGCTTCTCAAC
>JAKMFY010000150.1 GCA_022425185.1 Candidatus Poseidoniaceae archaeon
TCTCTGTATAGTTACCGAGAATGATTGGTAAGTGCTCGACGGATTCATCGAGTTGATGACCACGTGAAGTGACCATATCCATATCTACGGTTGCAGAAAGTGCAGCGTCACGAGCAAGACGGCGTTGCTTGGTGTTGAACTTACGAGCCCAGATCTTTTCGACCTTAGGCCCATGAGCACGGCGTCCACCGAGCGTGTGCGGGTTTTGCGCACCACGGCGTTGGCCGGTACGGCGCATGATACGAGAGACACCACGTCCCTTCCCCCACCATTCGACGGAGTGCTTCATACCAGCCATAGGGCGGCGCTTACCGACGTGTCGGCGTGAACCGTATGCTTGTCTGCGATTAGCTCGACTTGATGCAACTGCATCACGAACGAGATCTTCACGTACAGATGCTGAAAATGCTTCTGGAAGTGTAATCTTTGAACCATCCTCGACTGTAATATCGAAGGTGCTTTGCAAACGACCTGCATCCATTTCATCTTGTGTAATGGTGTTTGAAATATTCTTTACAGCGACTTTCATGTTCAGACCCCCTGCTTGCTACGTGTACTTACGTAGGTGATTTCGAGCGGATGTTGTTCTTCATTTGAGCGAAGTGCATCACGGAATCGAATCAATCTCTTTGCAGGTCCTGGGACACTGCCTTTGATGAGAATGTAATCTGAGTTCACTTCACCATAACGAAGGAATCCACCAGATGGTGTGATTGAATGTTCTTCAGGATTTGCGATTCGTAGAATACGCTTGTTGAACTCAGTTCGCTGGTGGTAACCGGTTTGACCACCTTGACGGATTGTCTTACGAACATATCCAGTACCGAAGTCACCCATGTTACCGTGTTGACGTCGCTTCTTGGAGTTCTTGTGCGATTGGAGTTTACCACCGAATCTTTTGATGACACCTTGCCATCCGTATCCTTTAGTAATTGCAACAATATCGGTCATTGCGCCTTCTTCGAAAGCGTCAGTGAAGGAAACTTCAGCCCCAAGGCGCTCTTGAGCAAATGCGAGTTGATCGCTGGTTGAACCGCCACCTAGACCGACTTCCATAACCTCTGGCACCTTTGATGGAGTACCAGTGACGTTGGATGGTTGGGTTGCGACAATCAGGCGAACTTCGCAAATGTCTTGCTTTCCAAGATTCTCGAAGTGTTCTTCTGCGTCGTGCTTCTTACGAGTTGAAACACGTTGGAAAATTTCAGGGAATGATTCAGTGAGGGACTCAGCATCTACCCATACCTCGCCAGCAGCTTGCTTTCCATAAGGCGTCATTCGGTATCCACGGACACCAAGAATTCGCATCTTAGGTACTTCGACAACTGTGACTGGGACACGGATCTCCTGTCCTGCACTGGTTGATCGTGGATTGAGGTCTCGAGCAAGAACGTGCGTCATTCCTGCTTTCCATCCTGCAAATCCTTGCATTCTTACTTCACTTGCATCGCTGGTAGGCCATGACTTGACGTGACCGAACGGTCTGTTGGCCCGCTTACGCGGGCTAAACGCCATGCTACCTCGGCGTGGGTGGTTTCTTTTTGCCATTTTGGGCTCCTCCATAATTCTACAACACAGAGGCTCCGGAGAGCGTGCGAGGGCTCGTCGGGCCAGGAGTAGCCGTGACACAGAGCGCCATTCCCACAAACGGGGGACGGTGCCAGTGGGTTCCTTTCGGATTGCCCTAAGTGTCTGGCTGCTCACCTTTGGAGCAACCCTCCGACTTTCCACCCATATATGAGTGGTTCGGTTTAGAAGGGGTTCGAAATAAAGCGACGTTGGCTCGTTTTTGTACCTACACATCATCCTTTTGAACCCTCGGCATTAACCCTGTTCATGCCTGAATTGTGCCATCCGTTTCTCAACGGTGGTATCGAAGCAAGGGCGTATCAAATAGCAGCTGCTAAGGAATGTATTCGTACTTCAACATTACTTGTCATGCCTACTGGGTTTGGTAAAACCGCAGTCCAGTGGTACTGTATGGCAGAAGCATTAGCCAAAGATATCAGCAAAATTGTTCTCACAGCACCCACCGTTGGTCTTGTTGAGCAACAACGTAAGATGGCTGTTGAGCGACTCAACCTTTCCTCTGACCTCATCAAGACATACACTGGAAGCGATAGGCCTGCAAAACGAGGAATTCTATGGG
Organism: Candidatus Poseidoniaceae archaeon; assembly: GCA_022425185.1. Classification (GTDB taxonomy): domain Archaea; phylum Thermoplasmatota; class Poseidoniia; order Poseidoniales; family Poseidoniaceae; genus MGIIa-L2. Next base: position 2,150 of record JAKMFY010000150.1, read on the forward strand.
GAGAAGCCAGATTGATCATTGCAACGCCACAAGTCATCCGTAATGATGTAGACTCGGGCTTGATTTCGTTGGAAGATGTTGGCCTCCTTATTGTTGATGAAGCTCATCATGCAAAGGGAAATCATGCAACTGCTCAAGTTGCTGATCGCTACAAACAACAAGGAAAGAAGGCATGGATTGTAGCAGCAACCGCAAGCCCTGGCTCAACAAAGAAAAATATTGAGGCTTTGAGAGTCCGTCTCGGAGTACAACAAATCTTTGTTGCTCATCGTGAAGATTCCCTCCTGAAACCATATGCAGTCGATATGAACATCGCAACGATTCGTTTGATGCTCGATAGCACGACAGTGTCGTTACTTGAGCCACTTGAGGCTGATCAACTCAACCAAACCGATGTGCTTCGTCGCCAAGGTTTCCTTGCCCCTACGGAACATATCACAGCAGGAATTATTGAAGAAGCCGCTCAAAGAGCAAGTATTGCCATATCGAGACGAGACCCTCGAGGATATGATGCTGCTAAGCGAATCTCAGACGTTCGCAGGATGCATATGTTACTCGACTTGATTAAAACCCAAGGAATTCGATCTGCTCGCTCATACCTACAAAGAGCAGAAGAAGAAAGCAGAGACGGAGAACGTTCAACGAATAGATTCCTCAAAAAAGCCGTCATCCACAATTTCCGATTGGCGGTAGAATCAATTCAAGAATGCCATCCTAAGAGCCAACAAGTTTCTGAATTGGTCACAAAACATCTTGAGGAATTTCCCGAGGATAGAGTCCTCATATTCAGCGAATATAGAGATACTGTGAGCCACTTGGTTGAAGATCTCAATTCGATTCCAGGAGCAAATGTAGATCGCTTTATTGGCCAAAGTAAACGTGGTAAGCGACAAGGTATGACTCAGAAACAGCAACTCGAACAACTCGAACGGTTTCGTGAAGGCGAGATTAATGTCCTTGTAGCCACCTCTGTTGGAGAAGAAGGCCTTGACGTGCCGTCCGCTTCAATGG